>NZ_JANJGQ010000069.1:0-731 GCF_030847595.1 Pseudoalteromonas sp. 20-92 | reverse complement strand
AGGGATCACCGCTGTTAAAATTTGCGGTGGAAAGTGAGCTTTAGCGCTTGCTGTCCACCTCAGGGCGTGTTGTTATAAGGTTTTGGATAGCCACTCTTCTTTTGTTATTTTATAAAGAACGTGCTCTTTCAATTTAATATTATTAACTAATGGGTGTTGGAAGTTTTGCTCTGTATTGGTCATTTTTATACGCTCCATAACTTTCACCGAAGGTTTATTCACAACTGCTGTAAATGAAACAACACTAGCAATATTTAAGTCACTAAATGCAAACTCTAAAACTTTCTCAGCAGCTTCTGTAGCATAACCTTTACCCCAAAATTTTTTTGATAAACGCCAGCCAATTTCTGTTGCTGGACTTATTTCAAGTTCTGCGGGTGAATTATGTAAACCAACAAAACCCATAAATTTATTCGATTGCTTTTCTTCTACAGCCCAAAGTCCCCAACCACGTTCAGATATTAATTGCGAAAGTTTTAAAGCTAAATTGGTACTTTCAATTTCAGTTAAAGTGTTTGGAAAGTATTCCATTACATCTTTACATGCGTTTAACTCTGCAAACGGAATATTATCTTCGCTCTTCCACTGTCTTAAGATCAAACGTTCTGTCGCTAAACTTTTAATTGGATTCATATGCAAACTCGATTGACCTTATAGACATAATGACTCCCACACGGTGTTAGCCTCCGCTTTTCGTGGGTTAGCTTAATTCAAAGCCAGAGCCATAATTA
>NZ_JANJGQ010000068.1:0-783 GCF_030847595.1 Pseudoalteromonas sp. 20-92 | reverse complement strand
TTCACTATCACATAAAACGCGTTTGGCGTTGTATGGTTAAGCCTCACGGGTAATTAGTACAAGTTAGCTTAATGGCTCACACCACTTCCACATCTTGCCTATCAACGTTGTAGTCTTCAACGGCCCTTCAGAGACTTTAAAAGTCTAGTGAGAACTCATCTCGAGGCCTGCTTCGCGCTTAGATGCTTTCAGCGCTTATCAGTTCCGAACGTAGCTACCGGGCAATGCCATTGGCATGACAACCCGAACACCAGCGGTTCGTTCACTCCGGTCCTCTCGTACTAGGAGCAACCCCTCTCAATTCTCAAACGCCCACGGCAGATAGGGACCGAACTGTCTCACGACGTTCTAAACCCAGCTCGCGTACCACTTTAAATGGCGAACAGCCATACCCTTGGGACCGACTTCAGCCCCAGGATGTGATGAGCCGACATCGAGGTGCCAAACACCGCCGTCGATATGAACTCTTGGGCGGTATCAGCCTGTTATCCCCGGAGTACCTTTTATCCGTTGAGCGATGGCCCTTCCATTCAGAACCACCGGATCACTATGACCTACTTTCGTACCTGCTCGACGTGTCTGTCTCGCAGTTAAGCTGGCTTCTACCATTACACTAACCGTACGATGTCCGACCGTACTTAGCCAACCTTCGTGCTCCTCCGTTACTCTTTAGGAGGAGACCGCCCCAGTCAAACTACCCACCAGGCACTGTCCGTAACCCCGATTCAGGGGCCAACGTTAGAACATCAAAACTACAAGGGTGGTATTTCAAGGTTGACTCCA
>NZ_JANJGQ010000067.1:0-836 GCF_030847595.1 Pseudoalteromonas sp. 20-92 | reverse complement strand
CAATAATGTTTCTAGCTGGTTTGGCAGGTGGTTATATTTACGAAAAACTTCAATAATAAGGAATAAAGATGCAAGAATTAAACAAAAGTGAAGATCAAGTGGTAGGTGGTACAGTTGCGTTATTAGTAATTGGAGGCCCTGTAATGGGTAGTATAGTTCATTACGTAGTACAAAAATAATTTTAAGAGGTATAAAAATGAAAGATTTAAATAAAGACGAAATTTTAGTTGTAAATGGCGGAAAGTCAGTGATAGAGAAAGTTTGGGATAAAATTCAGGAACTCTTAAAATGAAAGAACTAAATACAGTGCAATTAGAAGAAGTAAATGGCGGAAAGTCAGTTATAGGGAAAATTTGGGATAAAATTCAGGATCTCTTAAAATGAAAACTTTAGATAAAAAAGAAGTATTAAAAATTAACGGTGGCGCTAAAAGTTTAGCGGATAAAATCGACGAAATTTTTAATAAAATGGTTGGTATTTTTGAAACCGAAAAATAGTATTACCCCTCTTGGCGGAGAAGTAATATTAACTTATTGCGAGAAATAAGATGAATAAGGAGCAGATATGCTCCTTTTTTTTTGCCATCAAAAACTGCGAGCTTTAATATACAGACAAAGGGCAGGTAATCCCCCCCATTTTTAACGACGACCAGCAGTTGAGTTTTTCAAGTTTTTTATTGGTGTTATATCATCTAAGCCCTGGTATGGTAATAGTCCCATAAGTTAATTATTATTTAACCTTGTTTAGGTAATGTGATATCCCAGGGCAAGAGCATGAAAAAAGTCTATGCGTTCAGTACCTTTTCAAGGTAGGCTGTACTGCGCATAGCTTTTTTC
>NZ_JANJGQ010000066.1:0-849 GCF_030847595.1 Pseudoalteromonas sp. 20-92 | reverse complement strand
TAATTATGGCTCTGGCTTTGAATTAAGCTAACCCACGAAAAGCGGAGGCTAACACCGTGTGGGAGTCATTATGTCTAAGTGCCTCTCAGGTTTGGAGTTTTAAATGCAACTAATCTTTAGTGATCCATATTATGATAACGAAAACTGGGATGAAGCTGTATTCTCAAATGAAATAAAAAATTCGTTAACTCAGGTACTAGATGAAGCTCCTAGCATTCATTATTCAAATATTGGACATGGTGCTGATTGCCCAAGTGTTTTAGTTGAATTGTTCAACACAATTGACTGGAAGACTATTGCTGGCACTTCACTTGTTGGTACTTTTTTACTTGGTGACAAAATTAATAAAAACTTAGATGCTTGGACATCAATTGGCGAAAAATTAAGTGCGATAATTAATAAGTTGAAGCCTGCAAGGATTGATGAAAAAGCGGCATTAGCTTGGGTGGTCAATGACTTGGCAGAAAAAGGTAAAATACATGGTGTGATTGAATTAAATATTCAAGTTATACCTTTTACAAACGGACCTTGTAAAACCGAATTACAACTTGAATCACAACCTGATAGTTTATATTTAATATCCGCTAAATTAGTAGATAATGTTTTTGTGTATGGCTTAAAGTCAAATTCTAAACTCGAGTTTTTAAAAGAATTTGACACATTTTGGGGTGAGTTTTAGGCACTTAACAAGCCGTTTAAAAGGACAAAAAACAGTTGGCTTTTGCTCCTTCGTCGCTTAATTTTAGCCAACATATTTTTTGCCTCTTAACGGGGCGTTGGTATGACTCCCACTGTCAAGTTAAACGCACTGATCCCTGCCTAACTTTTTTAAGCCATAATTACTTTAGC
>NZ_JANJGQ010000065.1:0-998 GCF_030847595.1 Pseudoalteromonas sp. 20-92 | reverse complement strand
GGCATATCCAGTATTTAAAATATGAGCGGTTAACGTGCAGGCTCAATCAAATCTAATGGTTTTACCAACCCCATTACTAGCTCAACACGTTAACCTAATTTGTTTTATAGACGCTAAGCAAACGCCTTGTGTTCATCGAATGGTACATTGTCTTTAAGCACGTGATAACACGCTCTTGCGAGCTTATGTGCAACCGTTTTAATCGCAACTACCTTGTTTGTTTTAGCCAGTTTTCGTTGATAATATTTTTTAACTGTTGGGTTATAACGAATTGCAAAATTAGCGGCCTCAGTAAAAGCCCACGCTAAATAACGATTACCATTCTTTTGATTCGTCGCGCCTTTTTTCTTTCCATTGCTGTACCTTGCCCCTTTAACACAGCGACAATAAGATGAGAAGTTTCCTGGGCTATCAAAACGTTTAATCGTGCCAGTTTCTAACATAATAGTCAGTGCTAAAGTATTCCCAATTCCATCAATACTTGTTAGGTTTATAAACTCAGGGGAGAGTGATGTTTGTTTTAAAATAGCGCCCTCTATCGCATTGATTTGCTGTTGAGCACAGCGTATTAATGAGAGGTTAGAAATGACTGACAGTGCTGTATTCATTGAGCTAAAGTCTGCGTGTACCTGCTCAGTATCAACGCCTTTTCTGATAGCAGCCATTTGCTTTATTTTGTTGCTACTGAGCTTGTATCCAAGGTGTCGCATGTAACAACTTTGCACCGATAATAAGTTTTTAGTGGACTGTTGAACAATGTCCATTCGTTTACGCATTAAGTCGCGAACAGCCCTGAGTTCACGGGGGTAAATATAGCCTTCAGGGAGTATATCTAGACGTAGCATTTCAGCTAACCAACGTGCATCACTATGGTCGTCAGCATGTTTTAAGCCTGAATATTGTTGAATTGCAGCGGGGTTCGCTAAGTGAAGCTTAAATCCTGCATCCATTAATGCATCAACTAACCAATACCAATTAAATGTTGATTCAACAACAAG
>NZ_JANJGQ010000064.1:0-1096 GCF_030847595.1 Pseudoalteromonas sp. 20-92 | reverse complement strand
CGCGGATTCAAATCTGAAGTGCATAACGTTTAGGCGGCTTTAGCCGCCAAGTGATCCTGCATCAATTTTGCAGGCGTTTCAAATCCAAGTGTCTTTCTCGGACGATTATTAAGTTGCTCAAGTACTGGTATAACTTGCGCTGGTGTTACCGCCTTAAAATCTGTGCTCTTCGGCCAATACTGGCGTAGTAATCCATTCGTGTTTTCATTCAATCCGCGCTCCCATGAGTGATAAGGGTGAGCAAAATAAACAGGTACACTTAATGCCTTTGTGATTTGCTCATGATAAGCGAACTCTTTTCCATTGTCAGCCGTGATGGTATGAAGCGCTGACCTATATGGCCTTAATAGTTCTATCGTCGCCGCAGTGACGGCTTGTGCTGTTTTTCCTGCCACCTGAGTTGATACAGTGAATTGGGTGACCCGCTCTACAATGGTAACAAGGGCGCCTCGATGGCCTTTACCTATGACGGTATCTATTTCCCAATCTCCGATACGGCCTTTCTCATCAACTATTTGTGGACGTTCTTCAATGCTAACGCGATTTTTTATTTGTCCTCGGTTTGTCTTACCATGACTGCGCTTGTGATATTTCTTACCGTGTCGGCGTAGATGTAGGTATAACTCACCACCTGCTTTTTTATTTTCCCAGATATATAGATAAATGCATTCATGACTGACAGATTGTTTATTTTCCTTGCGCAACCATCCCGTTATTTGTTCAGGACTCCACTTCTCATTAAGCTTCTGGGTAATTAAAGCCATCATTTCAAGTGTCATCTTAAGTGGTTTTCTTGCACTTCTTCGGCGAGACAAAGCCCGCTCATGAGCTTGTTTGTATCTGTAACCTCGCTTGCCTGTATTTCTAGAAAGCTCTCTTGAAATCGTAGATTGCGATAAATTAGTTAGCTCAGCAATACTTTGTTGCGTAAAACCGCTTTTCTTTAGAACAGCGATCTGGCATCTTTGCTCATAGGTCAGTTGTTTGTAATGTCTCATTGTAAAATCTCTTGCCGGAGAAAAAGCAGTTAGCTTATGAGCAACTGACCACTTAATCTAGTCAAAACAAGTTATGCACTTACAATTTGAATCTAGGC
>NZ_JANJGQ010000063.1:0-1107 GCF_030847595.1 Pseudoalteromonas sp. 20-92 | reverse complement strand
CGTGATCAACAGAAGCATATTCCATGTATTAATGAGATAGGTAAATACATTAATTAATGGAACGGAGTAACTATAAGGCGTTCAAACGGACAAAAAACAGTTGGCTGTTTCACTCCGTTCACAATTTTAGCCAACAATTTTTTGCCGCTTAACGTGGCGTTAGGTGTTTATGGAGCTTGAAAGTAAAGTAGTGCAACAATATCTATATTTATTTAATCAAATATCTAGAATGACGGAAGTATTGATGTTGCATGATACAGGTGAACGTCCTCTGAAAGAAAGAGAGAGACTATCATTGATAAAAATTAGAGCTAGTGAGTTCAACAAGCTTAATAGGATTATCGAAAAACATCCGGAAGTACATAATTGGTATAGTGAAAAAGATCCCGAAGGCATGAAAAACACCTAACAAGGGTTTTCAAGTCGGACTCGTAACAGCTTGCTCGGTTCCACTTCGTTTCACATTTTAGCAAGCTATTACTCGCCGCTTAAAACGGCGTTAGCAAGCAAGGAAACTCTGTGAAATATTCAGCACTATTTTTACTAATTTGTAATTTTATTTCCTTCAATAGTTCTGCCTGCTCAATGGCTGGTTGGGGTGTGTTTAAACCTACCCCAGAAAACTGGAAAGCAGTAACCTTAGAAGAACCTGAAAATGGTTACTTCTGGGAGCTTGTACCAGAACCTTTGGTCAAGTTGAATCGTTTATCTCGAGGCTCAGGAAAGCGAAGCTCTTCATGTTCTGACTTTGGGGTTATTGAATTAAGTGTTTCTTTACCTGAGACTAGTTCTTATAAAATTTCAGATTTTGGTGTTTACATTAGGTTAATCGAAGGAGAGCAACCTGATCTTATATTTCCAGATTTACCTATGACTGGGCGTATCGAAGGTGGTGTTATGAAATTAGTTTTACCTTGGCTGGAACCACAAAATACAGAATTAACACCATTAAGTTTAACGTTAGACATATTTCTAGTATCACATAGGCTTAATGTAGGTAAGTCTGTGAAGTTTGTGGTGAAATAGCTTGCTAACAACACGCCCTGAGGTGGACAGCAAGCGCTAAAGCTCACTTTCCACCGCAAATTTTAACAGCGGTGATCCCTT
>NZ_JANJGQ010000062.1:0-1114 GCF_030847595.1 Pseudoalteromonas sp. 20-92 | reverse complement strand
TAACTAACCTCCTGTATCGAGTGTTGCGCCTTTGGCGGAGTGTGGGATTAGCAATTGCTTTTCAGTTATGAGGATAGCATCACACGAACAAGATTGGCGAAGCGTACACAGAGAATTATGTAGGCCATAGGGGTTATCGTGATCCTGAAGTGCTGATATCGCTCCGATAAATATTAGATCTGACTGACGAGGTTTGCAACGCCACCGAAGTCCATGCAAAACAGCCGTGTTAGTAAGGTTGTGGCGAGTCAGCGGAGTTTCAAAGCCGTGGCATGTATAAAGAGATGGTTTGAGAACTTGAGAGATCCAAAGGTGTTCCACAAGGATGGTGGTAGGAAAGCTTAACGAAAAGCAAAGCTAACGATGACCTTTTGGAAGTCAGATCAGCCCATAGTAGTCTGGGCAGGGGAAAGCCCTGTACATGGCGAAGGAGCTGACAGTTATATCGGGTACTAAGTCGACACATAGACCGGACAAAGTAGGGCTGGAAATATTATGACAACAACACTTAATACCCTTGCATTTAAAGCACATACTCACCCTAAGCACAGGTTTCAGAATCTATATGGATTGCTAGATGCCGCAAGCCTGTATGAAAGCTGGGGTCAACTCAATAAATTAGCCAGTCCGGGTATTGATGGCATTACGATGCCAAAATACAAGTCGACGTTAATTGAAAATATCGAACGTTTAAGTCAGCAACTCAAACAGAAAAGTTATCGAGTTAATGATATTAAACGCATCTACATCCCAAAATCCAATGGTAAAGAACGACCGCTAGGGCTTCCAACAGTTGATGACAAACTTGTGCAACAAAGTGTTAGTCAGATCCTGCAAAGTATCTGGGAGCAAGACTTTATGCGCAATAGCTATGGGTATAGGCCGAATAAAAGTGCACATCAAGCAGTACATAGCCTAACAATGAATCTTCAATTTAAAGGATATGGTTATATCGTTGAAGCTGACATTAAAGGCTTCTTCGACAACCTTGAGCATGAATGGCTGATGAAAATGTTAGCGTTACGTATTGATGATAAGGCAATGCTTAATTTAATCAACCAGTGGTTAAAAGCGCGGATAAAATCACCCGATGGCGTATTCACTAAACCATCAA
>NZ_JANJGQ010000060.1:0-1294 GCF_030847595.1 Pseudoalteromonas sp. 20-92 | reverse complement strand
CGTGATCAACAGAAGCATATTCCATGTATTAATGAGATAGGTAAATACATTAATTAATGGAACGGAGTAACTATAAGTTGCTTAAACGGACAAAAAACAGTTGGCTTTTGCTCGTTCCTCGCTAATTTTAGCCAACTATTTTATTGCCGCTTAGCAAAGCGTTAGGTGAATAAGGAAGTTCGAGTGCGAATTCTAGTTATATTAATTTCTGTTCTATGTTGTTTTAAATCATTAGCACATACTTGGGATGAGCCTTGGCATGGCGATGTCGTTAAAGGTGCTAATAGTTTTGCTATTTTCAAAGTACTTAAAAACACTGGGAGTTCCCTTAAATTAGAGCTGATAAAGCATATTTCAGGGGAAAAGCCACATCCAAATATTATTGTTAATGACTTCTACCTTTACGACGTTGTAACGACAAACGCTGAGTCAGATGAACACGGGTTTTGGCTTAAAGACGGTGTAAACGCTTATATGTTTCTTTTGAAGCAAGGCGATAGCTATAAAATAGCGACTCCAACGTCTGGATATGCAGAAATACTAGAGGATGGAAGTGTTGCTGCGACGTACCGCCATTCATTGCATCAAGCGAAAGCTCAAACTGAAAACTATGAAAAAACCCAAGTTTGCATTTTTAATAAATTACATGGCTCAAGCTGTAGCACTGAAACTATCGAAGAAAGTATTATTACACCACTCAATGAAAAGGTTGCAATTTTATCTGCTCAAGCAACTGCAAGTGATTTCGAGTTGTTTTTCAAGCAGCATGCAGCTTTAGAAACTTCGTTTCTAATTGAATACCCTTTGGAGTTTGACGTTCTAAAACCATTCTTAACCAGTCAATTTTTCCATGCAGAAATATCTGGAGTAAGAGCTTTATCCGTCGGATCTGGTACGAATAAAGTAGAGCAATTAATTTCATTTATTAAAAAAGATAAAAGTAGTGATGTAGCAAAAGTAATGGCATTGATAATGTTAAAAAATCTAGATGGGAAAAATGTTAACCCTTCAATTGTTGAGTATTACGATCAAGCTTCGGAAGCTGAGGTATCACTAGGAGGAAACTTTATGGATCCTCGAATTGGAACTTGGTACCCACACTCAGTAAAGAAAGCAATTGAATGGTATATTGGTGATAATTCACCTAATCGGGTAGCCGGAGGTCTCTAACCTCCAGCCCCCACACCACCCATCATGCGGGTTCGCAATGGGCGGTCCATCTCCCGTAATGAATACCGATCCAAATATCTCTCAATGACACTAAACCTTGTGACGCTAAATAGTCATTGCCTAG
>NZ_JANJGQ010000005.1:0-269546 GCF_030847595.1 Pseudoalteromonas sp. 20-92 | reverse complement strand
AGACATGGGGATGCTCCTTAAAAAAGGAGTATAAGATCATACTTTTAAGTCAAGGTAAAGTTCGTGATCTTGCCCTGCAATTTAATTGCCCTTAACTATTATATTTATATGTAAAAGTCCTGAATTTATAACGCTGTGAAAGTATAATTTAGGGTTAATTTGCTAAAAATATAATCCTGTCGCCCCAGATAAAATCTCAGAGCTATTCAGTAATAACAAGATTACTAAAC
This sequence comes from Pseudoalteromonas sp. 20-92, assembly GCF_030847595.1. Classification (NCBI taxonomy): domain Bacteria; kingdom Pseudomonadati; phylum Pseudomonadota; class Gammaproteobacteria; order Alteromonadales; family Pseudoalteromonadaceae; genus Pseudoalteromonas; species Pseudoalteromonas sp. 20-92. The sequence continues at coordinate 269,316 of NZ_JANJGQ010000005.1, read as the reverse complement.
AGGTAAAATAACTCACAACACATTATTCATTTGCATGAGGTTCACAAGTAAACTCACTGTCTTCATCCGCTCTTAATAGATCAAACTCATCTATGCAAACAGGGTTTGCTGCTGTACCAACGGCAGCATTGTTTATATTAAAAAAACTTTTCACCCAATTTGCAGGAACAACACCATACACAAATGGATCAGGTTGCATCGGCTGACGGCGCTCGTCATTAATAGCAAATACATTTTCTCGCAATTTAAGTGCTTCTAAATCTAAGCCGTCAAGCCCATCTTCAGTATGGCAACTTGTACAAAAAGCATTATTAGATGAGTCAGGTCTAGGCCGGTCAAAAAATAACGGCCCTTCAGGAAAATTGATACTATCACGCACACTTACTAAGTCAGCTGGAATATTGCCTAAATTTGCAGTTAAATCGCCAGTATTATCTAAATAACAAACATATTTTGTTAAATCCCTAATGTTGTTACTTGCATTAACGTCTCTGTTTACATAATTATCAATTATTCTGTGTAACGTGTTATCTACTGTGTTAGACCATTCTGTCCAGCGAGAATTTGCTTCACTCCCTATTCCAGCAATCGTTCCATTAGCCATATTACAAGCAACTTCTGGGTTAAGTTCTTGTGCAAAAACTTTAAAATCATCTATCCAACCAATAAATTGGGTTTCGCTTCGATCACCAGCACCAATAATTATATTGCCACCTGCATGCAATCGAAAAAGCGGCTGGTCGACCATTAACATATCAACAGGATAACCGTCTACAAACGTTAAAACCTCTGTTGATGATGCTTTGGCAGATACTTGAAATCCTAAGTGTACCCAGCCATAGTCATTATCAATTGGAGTATTATCAGGGTTTCGTAAAATTGGTTCATCAATTAAATACGTTCCAACAACGTTATTACTAGGATCTTTAAAAACCAATGTTTTACCCATTTGTATACTAATACTTGAGCCATCAGAGTACGTCACTAAACGCTTGTCACCTGGTATATTTTTATCTCTTTGATCAATAAAAAGCCCGTAATACAATGTTCCTTGCATAAATTGAGCGGCACGTTCATTACTTTGCTCAGGTATTCTAAAACTAACTCCTTGACCTTGTTCTTTTATCCACAGTCCTTTGCCATTGATACCACCGTTAGCAATAGGCTCGACTCTTGGTTTTATACCTCGACTCGGTAATAGTTGGCCATAACGAGGTACTCTCCATTCACTTGAAGAAATAAGTGGCGCTCTACCTGCTACTACAGGTGCTAAAAGGCGCCCGCCTGTAGCTGTATTTTGAACCGTATCTTCTACAATTGCTCTTAATCCACTCGGTCGCAAATCAATAACTTGAGCCATATTGGCATTAATAAAACTATTGGGGTTGAGGTAGTCATCAAATGCAAGTTCGTGTGTACCTCGCCCAGAACTAACCAGCCAACTTACATCTGCTGGAGTTACTGGACGCATTGTATTTTTAAAGTAATTAAATCTATGTTCATTAGAATCAATAAAAGTCGTATTTCCAGAACTCGCTAATGGATGATTGTCCTCATCGTTATCGCGTCCATTTCCTACCCTTATTGGTGACCCCGAATCATAGAGGTCTATTAAACGGTGAGCCGCATCGGTTCCATTTAAAGAGTAATCAATGTTGTTAATAAGGTTATCTAGTAAAACCATTTTTCCTCGAGTCCACAACCCCATAATTACACGACCATTTAATATGCCGCCATCTTGAGCTTCATCACCAGTTGAGCACTTATCTATATCAGTGAAACATTCAGAACTAGTGACTCTTGAATCAACAATTTCATTTTTTTTATTACTACGCTCAACTAAATCATAGCCAATACTTGTAATTGAAATATTATCAGCATTTTTATCAATCCATGGATAGGTACCAATCGGCTGGGTCTCAGCAATGACATCACCTTCAGTATCTCTAAATAACTGCATAGCAAAGCCAAATTTTTTATTTATTGAATCGTCGTATGGCGCATGACTTAATGGTCTAATACTTTGTGAAGTCCATTGCTGAACATCACAAGCCGCAAAGTCATTGCTTGCATCACTATCACTATTTTGTTCATTGTATAAATATACGTTATCTGAACGCGTTGCTACGCGTTTACCTGTAGAATCTTCATAAAAAACCGAGGTTCCGGCATTTGCACGTAAAAAAAGAAGTTTACCGTCACCGGCTACATTGGGTTCTAAAAAACCTTTCATTGGTATTGAAGCACCCCTATATGGATTTAGAGTTGTTTTAACCCGATCAATTATATCCCCAGGCCTATTTTCTACTCTTTCAGGTAACCTAACTTGAATAATCTGAGCGCGAGCCGTTTTAGGGTTAGACACTTCAACAGTTACCGGTATACCAAAAATAGTACGCGAATCTGTACTTATAATATTACCATTTTCATCTTCAACACTAACTTTCTCAATATTATCGCCCCTTATAATCGTAAGATCGTAGCAATCATTTAAGCTGCTAACACCGCATGCATAAGGGTTTTTCTTAGTTGATTTTTTATCAAAAGTAGGATCGCACATCCCTTGATGTGCTGTTGAGCTTCCGCCGTAAAAATTATTTAAAGTCGAATTATTAATCGCTGCACCATTAAATGTCATTGTATTATCGGCATTTATTATTATGTTGCTTCTCCTTGCGCCGGGAACCAAAGCATCGGGATGAGCAAGTATATCGCTCCCGGAACGATGCTCAATAAATGCTTTATTAAAATTAGGATGCGCTGGATCATCAAATTTTTCAGGTACCTGTAAACGAAAGACTAAGTTTCCATCTCTTTGTGGCTTATGAGAAATACTTATACGTCCATCAGCCGTTGTTTGTAATGCCGGAATAGTCGCTCGCGTGTATTGCGGAAAACCTGTCTCACTACCAATTTGAGTTGTCATATGCACATCTCGAACGATAGATGGCCTTTCTGGTACGGCCCAAGAATGGAAAGAAAGTACCAAAACACTCAATTTTATTACTTTAAGATTCACAGTTAATCTCCTAATTAAAAAAACAATAAACATACTATGTTTAATTACATTGGATGTTATTATTTGTTTTTTGAATGATCAATGTTTATTTTTTGTCCGATAAATGTTTGTTTTTTGTTGGGTGATAAAAAATAGGAGTACATCTGGGAAAATCAAGTATCAAAAAAGGTAAAATAGTCATTAACTAAAGTTGATAAAAAGTGAATTTATATGGGTATACGAAAAATTTAAAAGCAGTAAAGTCAGATAGATATTTAGATAAGGTATATCAATTTCTCATTAGATCATAAAAGAAAGGTCTTTGTTAACAGTTTTACTTTTTCTAATTCAAATAAATTAAACTGACAGTGGTTCACTTTTATTAGTACCTGTCAGTTTAGATTAATAAATTTAATTACGTAAAAAATATTTAAATTTTCCAATATAAATTAAACATTAAACCGGCTAACTAAATTGTACATTTTATTGCTGGTTTGCTTAATAGAGTCACCTAAATCAACAAGTTTCGCACCATGATGTAATGAACTATCACTCATCTTACTAACTAAGTTAATAGTGCTGTCTATTGACTTACATGTAGCTGACTGCTCTTCCGCAGCTGAAGCTACTTGGGTATTGAGCATAAGCATATCGTTTACAATCGATTTAATTTCGACTAAACTTTGGCTAGACGATTTTGACGCTTGAACAGTTTTAACCGTAACTTCTGAACTGTGCTTCATTGAATCAACAACTATATTTGATGATAATATAAGTTCATTAAGTAGATTTTGAATTTCAAGAGTAGACTGGTGGGTTCGATTAGCAAGACTACGAACTTCATCTGCAACAACAGCAAATCCACGTCCTTGCTCTCCAGCTCGTGCAGCTTCAATTGCTGCATTTAAAGCAAGCAAATTTGTTTGCTCAGCAATACCTTGAATCGTATTTAATATACCGTTTACATTGTTAACCTGTATTTTAAGTTGATCAACATTACTAGAGGTTCTATCAATATCTTTAGATAAATTATTAATATAATCTACAGATGTTTGAGCATGTATATTTCCACTTTCAGCTGAAGATGTTGCAACTTTAGCCAACCCTGATGCCTGACTTGAATTTTCAGTAATATATTCAACGCAAGTTAATAGCTCTCGAATAGCGGTTGTTGATTCTTGTACCGATTCATTTTGCTTGTTATTTTCTTCATTAGATTTTTTAGTGCTAGATATCAATTCTATTGAAATTTCTTCAAGGAATGAGGATGCAAATATGACCTCTGAAATGATAGAGTGGAGCTTAACAACAAAATCATCAAAGCTGCTAGCTAAATCACCTAGTTCATCGTTGTTTTTGTAACTGATTCTGTTAGTTAAATCAGCACTACCTTCAGAAAATTTCTTCAATGAATCTGTTATTAATGCAATGTTATTTATAATGCTTTTACTAAGTAATACACTATAAACAAGTAAACTTAACACCCATATAATAGAAACAACAGTAGTAAACCAACGAGCATTACTAGCCTTTAATTCTATATTTTTCACACTGTTTTTTAATTGTTTATCTGCCATTAACTCTAAATTATAAAGATCATTTTTTAACTCAAGAAGACGTTTGTTATTTTCAACCGCTTTACTTTGCAAAACTTGAATAGACACATCGCCATTAATAAATTTGTTTGCTAATTCAATACTACTTTTTTGATACATTTCAAATTTATTTAACAGTTCACTAACCCCTTCAAATTGAACATCATCATTTTTTACTAAGGTTAAATTATTTTTAATCTTGATCGCGAACTGTTCTACTTCCTGTAGCATATCACTATCACCAATAGTGACACTCACATTGATGGTAGATTCCATTTGCCCTAAATATAATTTACTTTCTTTTATAGCAAGTAAGGTGGGATATAAATTATTTTGAAGCAACTTAGCATTTTTAGTCATAGAAGATAAAGCAAAGTGATTAATAGTAAATATTATAATAAACCCAAGTAGAGCAGTTACAGAGACAGAGATAATTTTTTGCTTTATAGTTAAATTAAACATATAGCTTTATTTCCATTTATAGATCACCTCTCAAATATCTATATAATATTAGTGAGATGATCTATTTCTAAGGTTATTTAGATAAAACACTTACTTTATCAGTAACTTCTGTACTATCTATATACCCTATAAAACTGGGATTACTAGATATCATATTTATAAGCTCTTCACTATTTGAGATTTCTTTTGGAGGTTTACCTTTGCCAGTAAAGACTAACCTAGTCCAATAAGCGCTTAACTGTGCTTCTGATTTATTAGTATATTTACTGTGAAATTCACTTTTAAGAGGAGCTTCTGCTGTACGTTCGACAATAGTGATATGCGTGCCGTCAGGCAAACTTTGACGTTTACCTAAAAATAAATTTTTAACCTCCGCAGGGGTTAATGTGGCACTCAGGCTTGGGTTACCAACAACAACTACTTCAGCTTGTACGAATGCTGTTTGAAAACAAAGAGCGCTAGCTAATATTAATATTTTTTTCATGTGCCTCTCCTTAAAAAACAGCTTGTAAGCTAACGCTATAAAGTAAATTATCAATATCTCTAGTGTTACCATTTACACCTGTAGATGTATGTTCATAACTATCAACTTGCGCTTTAAATGCTAAATTACTCGAAATATCGTAACGTGATCCAATTGACAGAATACTTTGCTGAAATGACTTTTGCAGATTAAAACGAGTAACCGTGTTTTTTTCATCATCAGCAACATAAGTGTCAACGTTTAAACCACGCTCACTATCATCTAGCGTTTCTCTATATTGATACATAACATAAGGTGTAATATCACCAAAACGATAGCCTACTGAAGCATAATACTTACCATTATCTTGTCGGCCGCCCGTCGTTATTTCAAAAATAGCCTCTGCGTCAACCTTCCATAATCCATCATCAAAACCATAGCCTAAAGAATAAAAGGTTTGTCTATCCCCGGCGTAGTAACCTTCCTCTTCTAGTCTTTCGTTACCTTGACTATCTGTATAAGTAAAGTCGCTTAGATCCCCAGGCTCTGTTCGTGTTGTAGCACCTAACTTAAACAAATGCTCATCTATAGAATAAGTGGCATGAACCCCCATAATATCGTCAATTGTGTAGGTTTTATTGTTATTAGCAGCAGCTTTTGCACGAGGGTCTTCATTCTGCCCATAAAAGGCTTGAACTTGCACTGTTCCATCGCCTAAATAAATATCATGCAATATTTCAATACCGGTGTGGCGTTGAACCTTATTATTTGCATAAATTAACTCAGGGGTTCTTAGCCATAAATGAGCAAAACCAGTGTCTTTATAATCACTGTCTTTATAAAGAGGCACACGTAAAATACCTCCTCGTAGTTTTGTTTGATCTGACAATTTATAACTTAAGTAGGCTAAATCAACACCAAAGCTGTCGTCATAGGGACGGCTTTCAGCAAAAAACTTAGTTAATAAAGTGAAATCTAATTTTTCTGATGCTTTAAAATCAATTTGAACGCCCCCCCAAGTCTCAGATGTTGCATTTATTTTCGTATCATAAGCTCTAAAAAATGCGTTCTCTTTTTTTGCCGTTCCAGCGGTTAAATTTAAATAACCAGAAATTTTAACTTTATCTAGTGCAGCAGCAAGCTCGTCTATTTGTGTGTTAGCACTAGCAGTAAATCCGGATTGCATTAATAAAAAAGACGTTATAACGGAGTACTTAAAACTTTTTCTCATCATTCACCCTATTTGTTTATATTTAATGTCCAATGTATTATTACATATGATGTTTGCATTATTAATACATTTTTACTCTAAATTTAATTATCTAATCAAAAAAATTAAAATATCGATTTAAAGTAGATGGTTAATTATCTATTAACTTAATTTCACTTACTGTATAAGGCTTGCCATGCCCAGTATTGGCAATGCCTGAGCCTGTAAGTAAGTCAAAATTAGACACAAGCAGAGAGCCTTTGTAATAAATAATATCAGCGGGTTGATCTAATTCACCATTTTCTGAATTATTATCGGGGTATGATGCAATAACAGTTACATTCTGGTGTGTATCAATTTTTATAACTTGATTAGTTAAAAAACCTGCAGCGTATAAATTACCTTGAGGGTCTATAGTAAGACCATCAGGTCCGCTTCCTTTTGGAAGTGTTGCGTAGGTACTTTGGCTAAGCAGGTTATTGTTTGCATCAAGCGTTAATTTATAAATTAAGTCGTCACCTAAGTTGGTCACAAACAAGTTACCCTGTGCGTCAAACACTAAACCATCAAGTCCAAATTTACGTTGCTTATTAACAGTTTTAGCTAAAAACAATAAATGTGGATCATCTGTATTGTTTGTCACTAATATATTGGTATCTGTAGCCTTAAAACGATATATCCCACTAAGAGTCTCGGCCTTATTTTCACTTGGCACACGCAATTGAGTTACGTAAATATAGCCATTTTGGTAACGTACCCCATTTGGGGAACTCATGCCTTTGGCAACGACTTGAGTGTTAATAACTGCATTATTTTTTAAGGTAAGTTTAAGTAATCGAGCTTTGCCAACACCTTGGTTATCGGCTACAAATAACGAGCCATCGGGGGCATAGGCAAGTCCCATAGGACGACCTTTGCCTTTATTATTTGGTCCAGATAACTGAGTTATTTTAGTAAACGTGTTGTCATTATTAATATTAACCAATACACCCGCTTGTAGCCCTTTATTGGCATAATTAACGCACGATAAAGTAAGTTCTCCTGTAGGAGAGACAGCAAAAGCGTCTGGGGTTGGGCAATAATCAGGGAGTGATGCAAATAAACTCGCACTATTAAGCATTGTATTAGACGTTTTAACAGACGCTAAAGATGCACTTACTTCCCCTTTATTTATGCTTTTATTATTGCTTTGAGCCATGTGAGTACTGCAACCAAACACAGTAAATAAGCACACTAAACCCGCTAATTTATTTTTAAGATGAGTGATGTTGTTTTTATTCATTATTGCTCTCTTTTGCTCTTAATTTTTGCGAAAAAAAAGCAAGGCTTGTTACCAAACCTTGCTTTTTACCTCTCATAGTTAACTCTTTTGCATTAAAGATTGGTTACTTTATCTATACCAATCTTAGATTTACTTATCACTTCGCCATTGCTGTAACGCACACTCACGTTATCTATTTCGTTGCACTGACCCAAACCAAAATGAACCACGTTATCAAATGATTGTGTATAAGGTGCTGCATCAGGCGATACTCGCTTTGTTAGGGTTTTACCACAGCCTTTAAGTGTCGCTATAGCACCAATTGGGCTTGTATTATGCTTAAGTGAATTACTTATACGCAGTAATGCATAGTGATTACTGTTATTGGCTTGATTACTAAATAAGTGCCACTGACCTCTGTCGTTATTCATAATAATATCGATCTGGCCGTCTAAGTTGTAATCAAATACATTTGCGCCTGAACCAATGGTACCTAAGGTATTTGTAATTAATCCCGAATGAGTAGCTTGGCTAAATGTATTATCGCCATTATTTAAATACAGTATTTGCGACGTAGGGGTTACCAAGTTACCTTGTTTAACAACAAATAAATCTTGATATCCGCTGTTGTTAAAATCACCTACACTCACTCCCGTGGTATTTAAATTGGTTTTAACACCGGCTTTATCACTTACATCAACGAATTTTCCACTTTCATTTTTTAATAACAAATCTGATGGTGCCACTGGCTTTTTATTTTCTGTATAGTGCTTAACACCGGTTACCACTCCCGTAGTCGGTGAAAACGTATTACCCGCCATGCGCCACTTATTATTACCTATATAACCAACATAAAGTCCTTTATTAGGTTGAGTATCAGGCCATCCTAAGCCGTTACTGCTAACAATATTAACGTTTTGACCGCTGTGCCTTTCACCTTCAAATTTGTATTTATAGGCACCTTCTCCTACAAACACATCTTGATTCGGATAAGGTGATTGGTAATTAACTATATTGAGCGTGTCGCCAATAAGTAAGTCGTTGAATTTAAATGACCCGCGTTTAGTATAAAAACCAAATGTTTTGCTTTTAGCATCAAAAAACGTATCGCCTGCTTGTAATGGGTTAGCACGACTTATATATAAATCAAAGTCACCATCGTTATCAAAATCAATTTCGCTAACACCCGTCGCATCCATTATTTTATTAGGTAAAATGTTGCCGGTTACGTCACTAAAGGTAAAGTCGCCATTGCCTTTTAAAATACGTAAAGCGCCGTCGCCGTAAATCACTAAATCGTCAACTTTATCGTTATTAAAATCGGTAATAAGGACTTTTTGACCGTCTCGATTAGTTTTTGGTAAATCAGTTGCGTGGGTTATATTGCCACTACCATCATTTTTATAAATAAAATTACTGGTTTGTTTACCGCTATTAGCCTGCGGGAATCCCATTAGTAATAAATCTAAGTGGCCGTTATTATTGGCATCAAAAAACTTACTAGTGCGCCCACGTAACGTTGGCAATTTGGGTGAAAAATCACCGCCTTCAATAATTTCTCTTTTGTTAAAGTGAAATAACTTAGCATTACGCGCGTTATCGCCAGAGCCACCACCACGCGAAAGCAAAATGTCCATCTTGCCATCTTTATCGTAATCGCCTACGCCAATACCGTGCATATCACCCACAATAAGATCGCGCCCTTTGTCGTAAACGCCTTTATTGTTCCAATACAAACGAATGGTATAACCATGATCAGTAAGTAATAAATCAGGGGAACCGTCTTGGTCTAAATCGCTTATTAATGCGTTATCCCATTTACGGCGGTTTTTGTTTTCTAATTTAATTGCTTGGTGTTGCTCAGTAAATAATGTGCTGCTAGTTGTTAGCTGAGCGCTCGCTAGGGCACTCGCTTGTTGACAACCTAGTAAGCTTGCGCCAATGCATAACAAAAAAACATGCCATGTAACTGCTTTTACTTTCATACAATCTCCTTGAATTTGATAAAGCTTACTTGGTTGTTTTAAACGTTTTATCGAATCGTGGCATGGCATCTAATCGCCAGTTCACACCTTCAGTAGTTTCATGAAACCAGCTTGGCTGTTGGTTATCCCAGCTCCATTTTTCCATTTCTCGAACCATGTCGGTTAACAGTGCCTTGTTAGATTTACTTACATCATGTTTTTCAGAAATATCGTTTTCGATATTAAATAACTGCCACGGTTGCTGGTTAACTTTTAATGCTTTCCACTGGTTCATACGAATTGCAGCATCGCTGTAACCTTTACGATGGCGAAGTGCATAAATAGGCTCATCTTTATGTGGGTTTTCATTTTTAATAAACGCAGGCCATATATTTGTGCCGTCTAAATGTTGGTTTTCTTCAACTTTAGCGCCCGCTAAAGCTGCAAATGTCGGATACAGATCAAGTGCCGATACAGGGTGCGAAAAGCGTTTGCCTGCAGGTACATGCTTAGGCCAATGAAACAACATAGGGACTCTAAAACCGCCCTCTTGTGTACTGCCCTTACCTGCTTTAAGTGGGAAGTTATTAGCGCCTTTGCTTAATTTTCCACCGTTATCGCTCATAAATACGATAAGCGTATTATCATATTGATTATTTTTTTTCAGGGCTTCTACTAGTTTACCCACGCCACGGTCAACCGCGTAAACCATACCTGCGTAGGTTTTACGGTCTTTATTTTTTATATTAGGAAACATCGCCATATCTTCATCTTTAGCTTGCAATGGCGTATGCGGTGCGTTGTAAGCTAAATATAAAAAAAATGGATGCTTTTTGTTCACTGCTTTGTCTACAAAATTAACGGCTTCGCGCGAAAGTGCATCAGTAATATACTGCGTTTCTTTTACTTCTTTGCCGTTGTGCTCTAGCGGTGTAATGTACTCAAAAATATTTTTTAAGCCTTGTGCCTTTTGCTTTTTATACTGGGGTTGGTACTGATCAGGAAAGTAATTATGCCCCCCCCCTAAAAAGCCATAGTATTCATCAAAACCACGTTTATTTGGATGATGCTGCGGCGTATCGCCCATATGCCATTTACCTAATGCACCGGTAAAATAGTTGTTTTCGTTTAGTAGTTTACTAATAAACTTGGCGTCAGTAGGCACGCCTACGTTTGAGCCGCGTGTCGGTAAATTAAATTGTGAGCCAATCTTATGTGGATAACGACCGGTCATTAATGCCGCTCGGCTTGGGCCACAGAATGGGTGCGCTACGTAAGCGTCTGAAAAAGAGGTACCCGATTTAGCAAGATCATCAATATTTGGGGTAATAATGTCCTTAGAGCCATTAAAACCAACATCTGCATAACCTAAGTCATCTGCAACAATAAGAATAATATTGGGTTTTTGTTCACTTGCGTGTCCCCCCGCAGAGCCAATTAATAATGCAAGCGATGATAAAGCGCTCAATAATTTTGTGTGTGTTTTCATAGTGCCAATCTCAATTTTGAAAATAAAAATAGTAGGCCAATTATGGCCTACCAAAGGGCATTACTCGGCTATAAAAAAGCTTTCATGTGGTGGTTAAATTTTGTTAATGATGGGTCGTCTATACGGTTTAACTCTCCCGCCATTTTATGCACTAAATCAGTAAGCTGTTTTTTATATTTAGGATTATCTATTTGGTTTGTGATTTCGTACGGATCATTTTTTAAGTCGTATAATTCATCGCGGCTATCACCTGGATTCCATACAAATTTCATTTCAGGGGTACGTATAGCTCTAATACCAAACCATCCGCCGTTGTACCATTCATAGGCATATAACGAAATATCATCTTTACCAGCATCCGCACTATCACCTTGTTTCATTAATGGTAAAAGTGAACGCCCATCTTCGTCGCCATCAAGTGGTAGTGTCATCCACTGGCGAAGTGTTGGCGCAATGTCGAGCATAGACACTTGGCGGTTAATTATTTTAGGCTCAAGGCTAGGGTCACGAATAATAAGTGGCATACGCATTAATTCGTCATACGCATATGGGCCTTTGTCATAAAGGTTATGCTCACCTAACATACTGCCCTGATCGCCGACTAAAATAATGTGCAGGTCGTCGTATAAACCTTCTTCTTTAGCCGTATTAATAAGCTCGCCAACTGCGTGGTCAATCATGGCAATGGCACCATAGTAAAAACTATGTGCTTTGCGCCAATCGGTTTCACTCATATGACTTACGTCATGCCAAGGCCACCAAATATCATCTTGCGCCATTGGTTTATGTTTACGTTTTATACCAAAGTTTTTGGGAAGTTTTATATCTTTGTAGTCGTACATGCTGGCGTAAGGCTCTGGTACTCGGTACGGTGGATGAGGTTGTTCAAAGCTAACAATACCAAAAAATGGCTTGTCTGATTTAGCCGCATTTTGCAGCATTAGTTTGCCTTCGTTTACTTCTTTAGCCGTTACTGTATCTGCGTATGTACCAGGAAGCGTTTTATAGTAATCATGCTTTTCGCCATTTTTATCACGTTCTCCTGCGTTCATACGGGCTACATTTTTTTGCGTTTGATAAGGCGTAAAAGGACGGCCGTTACGTTCTTCATCTTTATCGTGCCCCCACATAAAGTTTGCACCGCGTAGTGCTGGGCCTTGTGCACCTAAATGCCATTTACCTACATAGCTAACATCGTACCCTATGCTGGTTGCACGTTTAATTACGCTGCCTTCACTGAGTGATAACTCCGAAAGACGAGAATGATAAAGACCTACGTTATCGTCAAGGCCCGTTTTATGTCCCCAGCGCCCAGTAAACATAGCCGCGCGCGAAGGTGAGCATAAGCCTGTAGATGTCATCGCTTGATCAAAACGTGTGCCTTCGTTTGCTAATGCATCAATATTTGGCGTTGAAACTGGGCCATTACGATATGAAAACGTATCAAAGCGCATATCATCAAACAGTAAAATAAGCACATTTGGCTTTTTGATTTCAGAGTTTTTGAGTTCTGCATCTTTTGCATATAAATTTGTAGCAAATAATGTGCAGCACCCTAACAGCATCACCATTTTTATTTTAAATAAGTTCATGTGTGTGTCCTTTTAAACAACTAAAAATTGCTACGTCAGTGTTTTAGCAATCAGCTTGTACTTTATTATGAAAGCATGAAATCGATTTTAATAATATAAACATATGATGTTTGCATTGGCAACAAATAAATTTAAACTTGGCTAATATTTATACTTTAAAACCTATATAAATGTTGACAATAAACTCGTGTTTTATCATTTACATAAAAGGTATTAAATGCTTTATTAGAATTGCTTGTAAGGCTTTCTATTGCTTTAACCATGTTCTCACGTAATCAACTTCCATTGATGTTGGAAAACCTTGTGCAGACTGATTATCTGAAGGGTAAAATTGATTACATTTCCATTGTGTATGCGGTGTGCGTAAACCCTGCGACAATGTTAAGTTCATCTCTCTGTGCCAGTACAAATTCTTTTTATAGCCAACCTGAACATTATCTACATACCATGTAATGTCGTCTTTTGTTACATTAACCCCATAAGTATGAAAGCCATCACTGGGATCAAATGGTAAATGATAGCCATTATGGTTTGTTTCTGGCGAGCTACCAGGTCGCATCCACTTGGGTGCGCCATCTTTTATAACAATATTATGTAGGTCGTGGTCCGACTCTTGAAGCGTCTGTTTTTGTGTTAACTCAACTACATCTATTTCACTATATTGCACATCACCTTCATTCGTTAAAGTACGATCTATTTTGCTGTACATCCAAAATGCAGGTGACACTCCAGGAAATTTATCCGCACCTTTAATACGCGCCTCATAATATCCGTAACTCCCTGTTGCCCTAGATTTAGCAACTCCCGAAGTGTAAAACAACCTATAATTAGGTACTTTTGTTTTATTGCAGCCATCCCAAAACGTTCTTAGATGCGTTTCTCGTTTAGTAGTTAGCTTTAATATGCCTTCAGAAACACTGGCATTTTCATCTTTCCAAGACCAAACACCATAGTTTTCTGTTTGAAAATTCCATTTTTCAGCATCTTTACTATCAAACTCATCTGAGCGCTCAGTTTGTAAAACCCAATTTTCGCCTGGTTGCGCAATATGTGGCATCGGTTGCGCATTAACTCCTGCACTACCAAATATTAAGCTCAACGATATTACTATTAGTTTAACCTTGTTATTTGTTTTCATTTTCTATCCACAACTTAATGTATCGTATTAATTAAAAAGCGAGCACATAGGTATGTACTCGCTAAAAAAATTATTTATTGAACAGTAACTTCAACAAGCAAGACACCCTCAGAAGGGACATCAAAGCTGGTGTTCATTTTATTACTCGTCATTAAGTTTTTAACATGAATAGATTTACCATTTTTAAGCGACAGATCAACGGTCGCTGTTGTATGGCCTAAATTTAAAATATTAACCAGGTAACGACCATTATCTTGCTTAACAGTACGCCATGTTGTGGTTTTAAATGATTCGCCATTATCTACTTTTACAACAACATCAGGCGTGCTACCCGAAACCTCTGCAAGTGCAGTTTGTTTAATAGTTTCAACGTCTGCACCTTTTGGCATAACAATAAGCTTTCCTTTATTGGCAACTAACTTAGCCTTACGTGGATGTCCGTATTCATCTAAAGACAAGCTTTTCGCTGAGTCTAAAATAACGGTCCCACCTTTGTTTAAATATCCTTGAAGCGCTTTAAACTCTTCATCTGTAACAAAGTTATTGCGATAAACCAGTATTGCATCCCAATTGTTGTTATCTTGCTTTTCAATTACATTTTTAGTGACAAAACCAAGTGGGAAACCTTCAAAAAATAGATTTTCGTAAAGCTTATAACCCTTCGTCATATAGTCATTTGTATTGATCGCTGTTGTTTCAGAATAAAACAATCGAAGAGGACGACGCTGCTCTCTAAGTTCTATAATTTCCTCAGAAAAACTATTAAGATCAAACATCACTTGAGTAACTTCGTTAGTTACATGTGGCTGCATGTTATTAGAGCCTGCAAATGCACCACCAAGACCTGGGTCAAAAAAGTCGAGATCACCTTCTAAGCGATCCTCAGGTGAACCATCTGGATCACGCGCCCAAAACCAACCCATATTGGCATCCATTCCAAGTAGAGTTGCAAGCCAATAAACACTTCGAACATAACTTGTACGTGTATCTAAATCTCGCCACTGACCCGAAGATAAAAAGTGAGATTCTGAATTTACATTAATTTTATTAGGTGCAACTGATTCCATAAAGTCATGAAACATCGTTACAATGCCCCAATTGTAAGCGTATTTCTCAATCCACTTAGAGGACTTACCAGGACGGATGTTTTCGCTTCCAAAAGACTTAGCATCGTGCCCTACCATAGTTGTTAACTCGGCTAATGCTTCTGTATCAATACCACCAGAACGCGAATCATCCATAAACATGCGCGGCATAATTTTTATATGGGTATCGGCGTTTTCATTTACAGAATGCAGCTCATTTTGAACGTAAGTAAACCAGTCAGTACTTCTGTCCATATTATAACGTGTCCAGTCGTACCACTTAGGCTCGCCTTTAATCGCAGGATCGATAGGTATCTCAATAGCTATATCTGAAAATTGACTAAAATGCGTTCCCCAGTTTTCATTTAACTCGTTAATATCACCTTGGTACTTTTTATCTAACCAGCTTCTAAACTTGTTTAATGTGTATGAAGAAATACTGGTCATTTCTTGGAATTTTTGTGTCCAGTGGCCTTTTTCAGCATACCAGTGTGGTTCATTAGCTAACACAAACCCTACTTCAGTTACTTTTTTACCTTTAGTAAGCTCGCCCGTTTTACGGATTATTTTACCCCAAATATCTCGCGCTAATGGGTTATCAATATCGAATCCAGTAAATAACGAGCGGCCTTTTCTAACTTCTGGTTCTTGCTCTTCAACCCACTTTGGAATGCCCATTAACCAATAAACCAAAAAGCCAATGTTGGTATCAGGGATGCGCGTTAGCTCTTTCATTAACTCTTCGTCAAAGGTGCCATCTTCACGTACTAAAAATGAATTAATAGCGCGGTCATGATCCACCGGATACAAATCTTCACCACCATGGTAAAGCGCACCTAAATGATCGTTATAAACATCTTTATTAGTAAGTGGCTGGCCAACACTCTTTGAAAAATAGTCATATAAAAAAATAGGCTTATCATTACTAACAAACATATTGTCTTGTGCTTTTGTGTTTTGCCAATCAACCTTATTTACAGGGCGACGTTTAATTTCACCTGAAAGCTCTTGCCCAAGCTCTTTAATGCCTTTATCTAAAATTTGGATGACTTTTTCGCGCTCAAAATTTGGTAACTCTTTTGCTAGTTTTTCTTTGTCGGCAGCGTAATGACGCTCGTAGCCAAATAACTTTACAACTGCGTCGTAATTATTTTCATCCCAGTTAGCAAATTTTAAGAACTGTTCTGCAAACCAGATAATGCTCTGCTCACGCGTTACATCAATTTGCTTACTTTGTGCTTGTTGCATCATTTTTTTTAATTTTGCTATTTTTAGAGTCGCAGTTTGCTCGTATTTATTTTGCGTTGCGCTTAGCGTTTCATTGTTATCAACTTTAGCTACGCTTTCTTGCTGCGAGCATGCTGTTGTAAGCAAAAATAAGGGGGCTAGTGTGAAGCCTAAAAGATGTTGTCTCATATTTTTCTCCCGTTGAGGTCGTTATCTGTTAACAGGTTTTTGCACTGTTGTTATTATTTAATATCGACAACATACATCATATGTTTATATTTGTAATTCATTTTCTTTACCAAAAGTAAAATATTTCATGGTGGGATCCCACACTTATTTATAATAAATATTTAAATATGAAATACTTTATATCTAATTTATATATGAATACTTTTTGTATTTCGATTGGCATTCTAGTTGATGATAAATTAGGGCATTGATAGAGAGAAGTTTATCTGGGCGCTTATATTTTCAAGGTCATTGGTGCCATCTACATCAATCTTTTTTGTACGTTCGTAGGAGAATCGACCTGAAGATCGAATGCTCAATTTGGTTTTTCACAAAGTACTGTTGTAGTGATAATGTAATCTATAATGGTATTAAAATTTAAGGACAAATAAATAGTAGTACGAACTTAATTACGTGGTTCATGCGCTACTTTGACATGGTAGAAAGTGGCAATTCAACCTACTCGAAAATACAAAGTAGTCATCAACTACTTAAAATAACATTCTGAATTTAAGAGTTTAATATCGACTAACAAACACTTCGCCTTAAAATTACTAGTATTAAGACGAAGTGCACACCCCTAATTAATCTAATGTAAAATTAGATTAGAGATAGATTTAATCATTGTGTTATTACGTTATAAGGGTAAATATTTTCGCGGTTTTGGAATGCCAAAATTGCCGTATTTTTAATTATTCCTAGCTCAATGTTTATTGCACGGCGAATAGTTTCATCTTTTTGCCACTGCAAAGCACCTTTGAGTATCGTTTGTAAATATACAATGAGCGCCGCAGAGATTGAACGCGTCGCGCTTTCCCATAAATAACTCGGTGTATGATCAACGCCATAATAATCCGTGTTGTTATATCGAAATAAAGGGTTTTTAAACGTTGTCGGCTTTGCAAAAAAGAATCCCATCCCCTCATCACAGCTAACATCAATAATTAAGCTGTTTGGTTTTAAGCACTCGGCTTCTGATTCAATGACAAAGTTAACCGGATGAGCTGTTTCTTGATAAGTCCCGTTCACGATAATATCGGCTTCGCTAATAAGATCGCTAAGTGGTCGATTAGTCCCATCATGCTCAACAACCATCATGCGAGCCTCTCCTTCAATACCTTCTTGTACCTTAACATAGTGACAATCTAATATTTCTTCACGCACTTCGTGATCAGGACGCTGAATACAAATGGTAATATCTCTAAAGCCATGCGCTTTCAGGGCGTAAATAGCGCCTCTACTCACTGCACCAAAACTAAATATAATCGTTTTACGTTGATCGCCATAATGACCATCAATACCCTTAAGTTGCAAAGCATGTATTACAGCGCAATACCCTGCCATTTCATTGTTTTTATAAAAAGTATGGCGCCCTACATTCCCGTTTGGTGACCACACATACATATATTCAAAAGCAATTAAGGTAAGTTTACGCTCAATTGCCGCTTGTGTTATTTCATGCTGTTGAACGCAGTGGGCATAACCCCAAATAGTGCCTCCTTCGCGCATTTCTTCTAAATCAGCAAGTACAGGCTTTGCAATAATGGCCGTGCCAATATGGGTAAGTATTTCGCTGCGCGATGCAATGCCACCCGTTAACGTTGCAATATATTCATCGCTAACATTAAAAGCGGTGCCATAGCCTTGTTCAAACACCATTTGTTTTCTAAGGTTTTCTGGAATTCGTAATAAGTGCTCTGGGTGAATAGGATACCGTCTTTCATCTGTCTTGCGGGATGTTCCGATAACGCCGATAGTTAATTCACTCATGCTAAGTCCTGTTTATAAAGTAAGTACGCTTTAGTTCACCAACGAACCATCATACTTCGCCAATAAACTTAGGCGGTGTTTTTATGTACGTTTTTGGCTCGGATGAACCAACTCTATTTTACAAAGGTGTAATTTTGGCAATAAATAATGAAGAGCAGTGAGTTAACTTGCATTAAGTTGCAAGCTGAAGACTATTACCTTTTGAGTAAAAGTGCTGACTGAATATATCAGAAATAAGTACTGCTAACTTGAGTATCTCAAAATGAAATATAGAGAGTACTAGCCTGTAGAGCAGATTTAATCCACTTTAAATTGGGCTAGCTGAAAATTCAGCTTTTATATCAACTTCGGCTATGCCCATGAGCGGACGGTGGCACCAAAGTCACTTGTTATGTGATTTTTATCTTATATCATTGCTCTTCTTAAATTTTCTTACTTTAGCGCGCATATTTTTCATTGGTGATGAGGCATTAAGCTGGATCATTCTACCTAATGTATATTTTTTATACCAAGCAACACCGTAAAGATCATGCTCACTTAATGAACTAACTAGCGACAAAATATTATTTGTTGTTATTTTAAACTCAGAGATTAAGTCATTGTAGCTCCAATACTTTGCGCTCAGAAGCCTTTACCACTTTTTTGCCATTGCCTCCTGTGTAGTGGTCAACTAATTTTAGCCGCTCTTCAGCATACATTTTCTTTAAACGGCGATTTTCATCTTCAAGCTCTTTCATTCGTGTCATTAAAGACGCATCCATGCCGCCGTATTTAGCGCGCCATTTATAAAAGGTTGAGTTGCCCACACCATGTTCACGGAATAGCTCAGGAATAGGCTCGCCGTTTTCGGCTTGTTTTAAAATGGCAAGGATTCGGCTGTCTGTAAAATGTGCTTTTTTCATAATTTTCTCCTGTGTTTACAATAAGAGACAATTCTACATTTGGCTTCTATTATTTTTCGGGGGGATTACCCTACGATGAATCAACTTACTTAACGGCATTGAAAAGTAAGGGATCACCGCTGTTAAAATTTGCGGTGGAAAGTGAGCTTTAGCGCTTGCTGTCCACCTCAGGGCGTGTTGTTATGTGGCGGATACTCGTATCTGTATTCTACAGAGACAAATTTATCCAATTATCACAGCCACTTAGTTCCACAAATAAATCTGAAGGGTATTGAATAATGTCAATTATGTTTTCAGCTGAAATATCTTTTTCACTGAAAGCTTCATGCTCTATTTGCTCAGAAATGTTATGACCACGATCTTTGAGAAATACTCTAAACATCTCCTTCTCAGGAAGATAACTCTCATTAAGTTGACTCATTGGAACGCTTGCTTTCACGATACATGGAATTCCAATTTTCTTCAAATTTTCACCTATTTCTGTGAGTTCATGACAGCCATAAAGTGACTCTCCACCCCAATATTGAAAAAAGCCTCCAATTCCACACTCCGATTCTAGATAAGGTTTGAAAAAGCAAAACCATATCATGTCACTTCTACAGTCTGCGGCGGCCTGATTGGTTCTTTTTAACTCACCTGCAACTTGTTCAGTTATCAGTGAATTCACCTTCATTTTTTCAATTCTATTAATAAGTGTAATTTTTGTTTGCGCGATCATGCCACTGGCTAAAATCCCGTCAATTTCATGAATAGCGAGATTCGTGCAGTGATAACCAATCAAATTGTGTTTTTTTAGTACTTCTCTAAATCTAATGACGAATTCATCATGTAAATATGCGCTTGTCTGTGTTGCACACTTACATTCCCAACCATAAAAAAAATCTATGTTTTCATCTAATAGCTTTATGATCTCATCAGGCCAAGTGTCCATAGATTCAATAACAATGTTAATAGCTTTCTCCCATTAATTTAGATTAGATATGTACAATATAACAATAAACAAGACAGTCACTTTAATTAAGCAACAAGATTGCACCATTAAATTTAATTTTTAGGTTAATA
Organism: Pseudoalteromonas sp. 20-92; assembly: GCF_030847595.1. Classification (NCBI taxonomy): domain Bacteria; kingdom Pseudomonadati; phylum Pseudomonadota; class Gammaproteobacteria; order Alteromonadales; family Pseudoalteromonadaceae; genus Pseudoalteromonas; species Pseudoalteromonas sp. 20-92. The sequence goes on along the minus strand of NZ_JANJGQ010000005.1, from coordinate 248,870 downwards.
ATTTATCTTTTATTACGGTAAAAATGGTCAAAAATAACATTAATACCTATTGACAGAGTTAAGGCTCATATATGATGTGAGTTTAGTTAGCAGTAGCCCCTAGTTTTGACATATCATTAATCCATTTAATTCTAGACTCTTTAGTAGAGCTTATAATAGGGCCAATCATTTTACTTTTCACAGAACCAAAACCAACGAATTTGAGTGTTGTTGTCTTTAATTGTTTGATAGCTGGGGCACCTTGAATCCAAAAGTAATACCATGGTGGGGTATCCATCGTCATCACAATTCGGGCTGTTTTCCCTTCCAGTAATTTTTTGGGAATAGATTTACCTTTCTCGTATTCAAATGCAAAACCAGGCAGAAATGTTCGATCAATAAGTCCTTTTAATTTTGCAGGTACTGCCCCCCACCAAATGGGTGTAAAAATAACTAAATGATCGCACCACTCAATATAGGCCTGAAATGACTTTAACGTATCTTCTAAAGAGGCTTTTTCATCATATCCGCTGGAAAGATCGATGTTGAACTCCATATCTGATATTTTTATCAGCTGGACCTCGTGTTTATTTTTAGCTGAATCTAAGTAAGCCTCAGCTAAAGAACTTACAAAACTATCTTTCTTAGGGTTTCCCACCAGAACTAATACCCGCTTACTCATCTCATTATCCAATAATTAATTATGTGAGATGGAGTTTACCGTCTCCCCATTAGGGGAGAGTCAAATGTTTATTTAGGGATTTATCTGGTTATAGCATTTATCAATATTATTGACTTGCTTATTTATATCCTCAATTTTGCTAATTAATTCTTTTCTTATCTCGCTTAAAAATTGTTTAATTTTTTTCCAGTCAACTTTGTTATCATTGTAAACCATAACGCCTCTAAGTTTAGACAGCGTTATTCCTAAATCCTTTGCCTCTTTAATTAATATGAGAAGCTCTATATCTGTTTCATCATATACTCTATAGCGGCCTTTTCTTTCCGGCTGCCTTATCAATCCTTTTTCTTCATAGAATCGAATTGCCTTAATAGATAATCCTGTTTTTTTTGATGCTTCACCAATGTACATATAATACCGACTTATAACGAGGCCGTAGAATAACTTCAACAGCCAGATTCAATTAAAAAATGAGTCCTATAATCAACTTTGAGCATTTTTATTGACGTAATGCCGACTATCTATAAGACCTACGAGAAGCACTACTAGCCTCTATTTATTCTTTCACTTTACCTTTAGGAGGCCAAAAATGGAGGACACCTTCGCTATTTTAGCGCGAAAACATCCTTATTTTATAAGTTTTTATTAATACCAAAAAGTATAAGCTATTGCTATTAATAAATATTATGCTTGGGCTAGATTGTTTTATCATGTAAAGGTGAGTAAAGTTTCATTTAGCTAATGACAACTAATCCCCAATGACCGCTATTCGCTGAAGTACTGCTGGGTGCCATTAATGGCCATAAAAATCTTAGCCACTGGTTAGTTACCTTTGCTTTATTTAGAAGTAGCTTTTGAAGACCTTAGGTTAATAACACTGCAAAAGCACTGTGGTGAGACAACCCTGCTAATACTTTGGATTGGATACTTAACCCTTGACAATTTCGTGACTTTAACTGAGTCTCAAATGCTAGCATTTCTTCAACCATGCTGCCCTCCTCACTACCAATGTATATAAACACTTGTGCTTTTATGGCCTTATTGCTTTTTGCATAGTTACTTTCCAGCCGAAACATCGCTTTATTGTCATACCAGAACGATGGACTACCTAAAATGTAATACTCAAACAATTCAGGATGAGTGATCAAAATGTTGGCGCCAAGCAACCCGCCATATGAGTAGACAACAAATATCTTTTTGTCCGGCTTAATTCGGTACATATGGTTAATAAGAGGTAAAACTTCATCTGAAATGAAACTTATGTACTGGTTGGCTTGACCAGAATGTTTTTGAGGTTGGAGCGAGTGCCCCCTTCATTTGAGGCATATGTTGGTGTGTAGTCACTTGTACGACTAATCAAAGGGTCATGTCCTTTGGAGTATGAAATCCCGGCTATAATGACATCCTTAATATATCTGCCCCCATTAGATGTACAATGCCACTCGCCGCTGCAACGGAGTAGCCCGTGTATTTCAATAATACCAGAGGGTACTTTTTATTGCTTTGTGAATAATTGTTGGGCAAGCGTATATAAAGCTCATATTCTAATCCACTTTTTTCATGTTTAATTTCAAGGTATGCGTATTTCGAATTTTAACTTCTGTAATCTTCTTCGCACTTAACGCTATAGAGCAAAAAACAACAGCAAAGGCCAGCTTAAAAACATTCTTTCTTTTCCTTAAATGTGTAAAAACTAAATTTTTTGCTGCTTTTTATTCGAAAGACTTCTAATTTTATTTGCAATAGGCCTTTCGAAGAAAACATACGATATATACGCAAAAAACACGCTTAAGCTCAGTGATAACAACAACTTAAGTTCGTTGTTTGAATTTAATTTATTAACTATTCCGATAATAGGCATATGCAATAAATAGAATGAGTAAGACACCTTCCCTAAAAAGTCACCAATTTTATTTGCTAAAACAATATTGTTATTTGGTACTAAAAAAACAACACAAAAGAATACTGTGCTCATAACAAATAAAACTTCATAACTAAGCCACATCTTTTTTTTGTCGCCCTCGTTAATAGGTGAAAACTCAGGATACAATAGAGGTATTAAACATAAAGCTAATATAAACCAGTTACTTTTCATATAACTTGGCACTTTAAGTGATTTGTAATGCAAACCAAATATAACGCCAATAAAAAAATACGGAAACGTTCTTAAAGTACTAAAAAAGTTGTAAGGAATACTTTCAATTTCACCAAATAACCTTGGGAAATCAACTAAATACCAAAACATCATAAAGGCTACGATTAATAAATATATATACCCTTTCCTTTCGCCTGCTAAAGACCAGAAAGCTACAAATATAATATAAAACTGTATTTCTGGTGGAATTGACCAAAGCACACTTTCGCCATGTATAAACAAAAGATGCCCTATTAACGAATTAAGATCAGTTATGTTGTATAAAATATCATAGTTATTTTGTGTTAATAAGTAAGAGCTAAATACAATTACAAGGTATAGGGGTAAAACTCGGCCAGCTCTAGCTAATAAGTATCGTTCAATATTTACTCTGCTAAACTTAGTGTCTAAATAAAGAAGTGACATTAAAAACCCACTAAGAAGGAAAAATAACATTACACCATAGGCTCCAGCCCCCCCCCCTAGAGAGCCATTTAACCAATGAGTTATATCTGAAAAGTGGGTAACAAATACAATAAGGGCGGCTAAAGCTCTTAAAGAGTTTAATTTTCTAATTTCCATGAAGTTGATTTAATCCTTAGCTTATTACTTTTTAAGTTGTTCAAATTGAATTATCGGCTGTATGATCTTAGATCTTATACAATACTACTGAGGCTTTTTACGTTTTAACCAGGCTTTAACGGGTACGATCCATTCTTTTCTGGGGATAAAAAAAGCGCCATGTTCTTTACCCGTTGAAATCGAAACTTCTTTATAAGAACTAACAGTGCCAAGATTCCTAGCAACTACATCGTCACACGAACCAACAGAATCAGATGTTTCATATACTGATAATAAATGACCATAAATAGCGATTTCTGCTCTTTTAGCTAATCCGCTTGTACAAGCCGCTAAGATTACAAAGTTAATATCCATGTTTTTTAAATTACTCGATGCAATTGCCGTGATAAACCCACCACGGGAAAAGCCAACTAAGGTTATGTTACTTGCAAGTACGCCATTTTTTAGTAATTTAGTTACTTGTTTAGATAGCTGTTCAGCATATTTAAAAGGATGGGTTTTAGCTGGTCGATGAGTAGCAATTAAATGATAGCTTGAGTCACCAAGTTCCTTTTTAATAGCTGGAAAATTATATTGCCCCCAGCGCTCATGGACAGGTTTAGGATCTATGCCCTCTACAATGAATCCGTGAGAATAAAAAACATATTTATCAGATGAATTTATTGTGTCTGGGAGGCTATCAAATATTTCACTGCCATAGCTAAATGAACTAAAAAGAAGAGTAAAAATAATAAAACATTTTTCTTTAAACATATCATACCTTTATAAAGCTATAAGTGCCTGAAATAGAAACTATTACCTTGTAGTTTTAGCGCCGAGCACTAAACTAGGATCAACTCTTTGATAGTCTTTAATTACTTCAAAATGAAGATGAACCCCTGTCGCTTTACCTGTATCACCAATAACGCCAATCACCTGCCCAGCTTTAACCCAAGAACCTACTTTGGCCTTACTCGATTCTAGATGTGCATATAGCGTTTGGTAGCCATTCTTATGTTGAATTAATACAGTATTTCCATAGTTCGAATGCAAGGTTTTGTTATCTGAAATAACTATTATTCCATCAGCAGCAGAGAGCACAGCGCTGCCTCTTTCTCCAACATAGTCAACACCACGATGTGGCTTATAATCTCTAACCTTGCTGATGCTACGAAATGTTGAGCTTATCGTATGGTTATCTAGTGGGTGCTGCCAAGTTAGATTGCCTGTCATTGCGGAATCTTTTAAAAATATATGCAGACTAAAAATAACAAGTAACATTAAAAAGAACTTTAAAGTTAAAGTAAGTCGGCTTTTATTCGTTGGATAAGCAATGTGTGTAAGCCTCGCTTTGTAATCATCAGCGCAAAGCGCACCAGAATTAAATTGAGCGACTGGATTGTTGTTATCAAATTGAACGCTTTTTTTTAATGATTGCAACAGAGCCTTGGCATAATCATGTTTGTTAAAATTAAAGCGACATATTGTCAGCCTGCCACACTTGTGTTCCATAGCGCGAATAAACTGCCATTCCATCTTTTTAACAAATGGGTTTATCCATAAAAGGGTGCTTAAGACCCTCCATAAAAGAATTGTAATATGATCTTTGTTTGTAATATGCGTTAGCTCATGTTGGATCAAAATGTTTTGTTGATCCTTTTTTAGCGATGAAAAATAGTTAGGTAGCACGATATAGGGCGCCGCTATGCCAATGACAAAAGGGCTATGGTTTAGCGAGGAAATTACAACCTTCACTTTACTGGTCGACAGCTCATTTATTAACTCAGATGCTCTTGATAAGCTTTTGAGTTTTTGCCAAACAGCTAATAGTTTAATTAATTTTAAGCAGGTAAAACCAAAGTAACCAACAATTAGCGCTGTTGCGATTAAATCTACTTTCTGCAAACTTGCATGAGTAATACTGGCTTGTTTTACTATTTGTACACTTTCTAAGCTTGAGTTTATATAATCCAAATCAGCAATAGGTATATTAATAGTGCTAAGAGACAAAGGGATAAAGGGTAAAAAGCTAGCTAAAAGCGCTGACCACCAAATACTTGGCGAGGTATTATCGTACTTGGTTATATAAGATGAGCAAGCATAAGCAAAGCCAGAAAATATAAGCCAAGGAAAAATACTATTTACTATGAATTGAATAATGAAAGAGTCCACTACTTTTGTTTTTCATCCTTTGAGAGTTGATTTAATAGTTCCTCTAATTCATCGATTTCTGCTTTATTTATTAAACGGCTATCAGCGAACATAGTGACAGGTAGAGGTTCATCTAACTCTAAGACATTGGTTGCGAACTCCTGCATGTAGGATGCAAGCGTCGGTATTTTCTCAATTAATGCCTTAAAGGTTTTTTTGTTGCCTGAGGAACCTACTTCTAAAATTCCCTTATTACCCATTCTTTCCAAGGTTTTACGTGTAGATGAGTATGACCATCCATACTTTAATGCCAAGTGTTCATGGATTTCTTTGGCTGTGCGTGGCTGCTTTTTCCAAAGTAATTTCAGTATTTCTAACTCTGTTGAATTTGGCTTCATATAAAAATTTAAAAAGTGTGACTTGTGTCGCACTTTAACATTCGGTATGTTACAAAGCAACTTTGTGACACATGTCACACTTTGATTTTGGAAATTTATGAAAATTTATTTTAAAAATGTGATTTATAGCTTCCGTTTGAATTTTTGTAACCCTTCACTCGGAAGAATCAACTTCGAACAAGTTTTTGCAGACTGATTTAACTACTTTTTTAATCGCTAGATATACGGCTAAAAATTCCAATATTAAACTTATAAAGCAAAATTAAGGAAAAATATCAGATGAAACTGTTTTTTGTAAAATGCTTAACTTTTATTATTATGTTTAACGTAAGCTGCGACAATGCAGCAGTTGCTGAAGATCGTAGTTTTGAAATTGCTAACAGCAAGGTTGTGACGATTGACTCTGAAGTACTGGGCAAGAAATATGATTTGTTTATCAAAGTGCCTCGTAGTTACTTCTTGGAAGGAAATAAATCATTTAAGTATCCTGCACTTTACTTAAATGATGGTCCTTATACCTTCAAAGTTGCTGCTGGTGCAACTCATATGCGAAACATGGATAACGTCATTGTGGTTGGTATTTCATTTGCTCATGGAGAAAATGGCCAATTCAGTCGAGTTAGGGATTTAACCCCTGTAGTTAACAAGAGCTGGACACAATACACAACCGGTGGAGCAAACAAGTATTTAGAGTTTATTGAAAAAGAAGTCTTTCAATACATTGATCACAATTACCGAGTTAACGCTAAACAGCGAATATTGTCTGGGCAATCATTGGGAGGTTTATTTGGCGCTTGGGTACTGTTAACCAAGCCGGAGCTGTTTTCTGCTTACATCTTAACTAGCCCTTCGCTTTGGTTTAAAAATGATTGGATATTTGAATTAGAAGATAAGTATGCCAAGAAGAATAAGTCCTTGAAGGCCAATGTGTTTATGGCAACTGGCGCATTAGAGACTTTAGATAATGGTATGAAAGAAGATATGGTCGCAGGTCATATGAAGTTTGCTAACCGTTTACGATCACGCAATTACCAAGGATTAAAACTAGAGGATGAAGTAGTAAAAGGAACAGATCACTACTCAACTTTTCCTGTTGGACTTTCAAAAGGGTTGGTACTATTTTACGAATCACAAAAATAACGCCAAAACTATTGCTTTAGTTCTATTGCTTTAGTTTTGGCGCTTATTAAAGGGAGAATATTTACCCTTTCATTTGTTCAAGCTCTTTGCCTTTGGTTTCGTGTAAAAACTTAAATACAAATATGACTGAAACAAACGCACAAAATGCGTAAAAACCATAAGCCCCAGCTAAACCTATACCGGTGAGCATAACAGGGAACGACCAAGTAATTAAAAAGTTAGCTATCCAGTGGGCAAAGCCGGTAACTGCAAGGCCAGAGCCGCGAATTTGGTTAGGGAACATTTCACCTAACATAGCCGCAGCCATCTTTGCATTACCTGCCAAAGACGCGCACATTACTCACTACTAAGGCCGCGATTTTCATACCTACTTTTATGGCGATACACCACTAACCAAAGGTGTTATTACAGGCGTTGCGGTTATTAAACCTAATAACGAAATACGCCCCGCCCACCAGCACCCTGATGAAGAATACTTAATGATTCTTGAAGGCTCTGGCACGTGGACACTCAATGGCAAAAGTCAGCCAGCTCATACTGGTGATATTTTATTTGCAGCCCCTAATGACGTACACGGCATTTATAACAACGCCGATGTGCCGCTTAAGTTTGTGGTAGTAAGATATCAAGCTAAGTAGGTTTTAGTGGCTTTTTTAGGGAAGTAATTTAAATACGTTTTTCACATATATGTGATTGTTATATCTGATAGTTTTTAAATTGCTCCCACACAGCCTCTCCTACAGGTCCCAACACTTCTCCCCTTTTCTTAATAATGTAATATTTTAGAGGCGTTATATTTTGCACATCACTAAGTGACAGAATTTGCAGAGTATTATTTGCAATACCTTCATCAGCTAAATAACCTGGTAATTTACCCCAACCCATTGCACTTTCGATAAGCATTTTTTTAGTTGGAAAGTCATTTACATACCATCGTCGCTGACCTTGCTGTACACCCCACTCTATGTTTTTTGAACCTGTGCCTGAGTCCTGCACAATTATTTGGTATTCGTTCAACAAATCAGTGGCTTGCCTAAGGTTTGGATTTCGCTTTAACAACAAAGGGGAAGCTACATTGATTAATGAGCCGCTATTTAACAAATGCTTTTCAATTTTCTCTTCTTGTGCAGAAAATTCCATTGTTGGTGTTATACACAGATCGGCACCGCCATCAAGTAAGGCTTCAATTGCACCTGTTATGTACTCTTGCCTGATTATTATTTGAGTCTCAGGGAACTGATTTTGCATATTTTTTAGTAATGGTAAAATACCTTTTAAATTAAATGATGCTTCAATTGCAATCGTTATACTTACCTCGTTCCCCTGTGCTATGTGGTGTGCAACTTGTTTAAGTTGTGCTGCATCATCTAGCAATTTCATAGCCTTATGAAACATAGTTTTTCCTGCACTGGTAAGCTCTAACCGATAACCATTACGACTAAATAAGGCAAAGTTAAGGGTATTTTCTAGTTGCTTAATACCTTGGCTTATAGCTGGTTGAGTTTTGTGTAAAAGAGCACTTGCTTCACTCAATGATCCAACCTGAGCAACAGTAACAAACATACTAAGCTGTTCTAATTTCATAATTTACGCCAAACATGTAAAGCTAAAGTTTATATCTTATAAAAAAACATTCAATATTAATTAATAAGAACTGTGGTTATTCTAACGTCAAAAGCTAAGCATCTGCTTAAATCACCCTTATTAAAGTTGGGAATAACATGAGCACAAAAGTAAAAAGAATTTTTATGTATACATCACTAGGATTAACAACACTTGCGTTTATAGCTGCAGGCTCTGCAAAACTAGTAGGAGTTGAGCAAATGCACTTATCGTTTGCACTCATGGGTTTACCTGCTTGGTTTGGCTATTTTATTGGTGCAAGTGAACTTGCAGGTGCTATTGCTATTTGGATAAAAAAACTAAGCATTTTAGCTGCAAGTGGTTTGTTAGTTATTATGGCTGGTGCAATATTTTTTCATGTAGTTTACGACAGTGTTGCCAATGCAATACCTGCCGTTATTTTATGTGCTTTTTTAATTAATATCATAATTAACCGAGTCAATGATATAAACGCCTTGGATAGTAAGTAACCTAGAGCTGTTTTTAATACAATGAATAACGATATATTCGCTTCTATCGTTATTCAAACCCTCTTTTACAAAATGACTAATGCTTTCGCACCCCTAATTTAGCCTCAAGATAACAAACTCGATCTCTAAACAAACAAAGGCTAAAGTTGTTTTATCCATTAAATTTTAATTTTGAGTTCATACCCTGTATTTAATAATTGGATAGACGACGTACTAAAGTTTATTACTTGGGCTTTTAATATGCCTAATTAACTAAGGTGTAAAATATGAAAAAAACATTTTTAGGCATTTTCTCGATTTCAGTAATGACTTACTTACTGAGCGGCTGCACAACATCAAATAACGGTAATATTACAAAATTGAGTGAAGATAAAATAAGTACTAGATTAAATAAATTACCTTCCTCGCTAACCTCTAGTGATTTGTTCAATACCACTGTTGTTGAACCCACTCAGCTATTTGATAACCTTTATTTTGTAGGATATGTCAGCGTAGGCACTTTTGTTATCACTTCAACTGAGGGCATTATTTTAATCGATACCATGTGGACCCCGCACGACGCCAAACATGTCATTGTTCCTGGACTAAAAGAGCTAGGCTTAAATCCTGAAGATATTAAATACGTGATAGTTACTCACGGCCACAGCGACCATTATGGTGGCGCTCACTACTTTGAATCACGTTATGGCGCTAAAATTTTAATGAGAAAAAATGAGTGGGACTACATCCATAATCCAAATGCACCTGTATTAACTGATCCTTTCGGTAACTTTTCTACCGAAATACCATTACCTAGCACTTACACTCAAGTTATCGATGGTGAAAAAATAAGTTTAGGTAAAACTAATTTAACGGTACTTGCTACACCTGGACATACGCCTGGTGGGTTGTCATTAATAATACCTGTTACAGATAATGGCATACCTCATACAGTTGCACTTTGGGGAGGTACCGGTTTACCGGATACTAAAGAAGCAAATCAAACTTATTTGCACTCTTTAAATTATTTTCAAAAAATTGCAAACAAAAACGATGTTGATGGAAGTATCTCAAACCACCCATTTTCACATGATCTGATTAATCAAATTAATACATTAAAAAATCGTAAATCTGATCAGCTAAACCCCGTGGTAACCGGTAATAAGGCTTTTAATGAGTACATAGACGATGTATTACGGAATAACGTTCAAAAGAAACTTTCGTCATTTGAGTCAAACTAATATAGCTTTTCACGCACCGGCGTTATCGCGCTAATGCATTTATAATGACGGTATATGTCGCTTTAAGGCGATACCTATTACTAATATAAAAGCATAGTGCACTTCTTTTTGTGAAAGCCCTCAAAAAAATAGTTGTATAAAAATACAGACTATCAAATGTGGGTTAATTACTTTCAGTTTGGTTTACTGTTTTACCAAAGTGACCGATACGTCGTCTACATAAAAATCAGCAGTCAGTTCGTTTGACTCCACATAAAGTAAAGCCGTACTTTCCTCGATTGTTATTGAATGGGTATAAGTGCCCGAAAGCTTTACCCAATCGCCTGCTACTGCGTTTGTAACAGGGGTTAGCTCGAGGTATTCAGTGCTCGCATGCTCAATTTGTAGTGTGAGCTTATCCCTGGCGATACCGCTGTGTTATCGTCAGATAACTTAACCCACGCAGATACATTATAAATTTTACCTGCTGTAAATAAGCCTTTTACATCCTTTTGCATGCCCTTCCACGTTTCTGCTCGCCCTTGTACTAATGCACTATTATTTCCACTGTGAGCTTGGGTTGTTTCAAGTGAAATAGTAGCACTGCCTCGTGATTGCCATGAATCAAGGTTCGCTTTGAAGAAACCAACCTTGTGAGCGGCGACAATGCCTTAGAGTGTGAATGGTTTGATGTGAATAGTGTACCGGCTTTAATGTTTGACCACGCCGATATTTTAAAAAGTGGCTTAAACTACTTACGCTATAAAGTAAGGCACGAGCCGATTGGTTTTAGCTTACTTCCAGAAAAATTTCCCCTGCTTGAGCTTCAATAAATATACGAGTCGATTTTAAATAAATCACTCGATAAACCTAACTTTAGACGTAAGTTTCAAAAAATGAACTTACTAATAAACTGCAAAGAAAAACAAACAAATGTAGCTCACAGAGCCGCGACTTTGTATCGTTTTGACATAAACGTGTATGAAAAATTAAGAGAGTTTGGTTTTACGTTTGAGTTTTAAGTATGCAAATATTGGTCAAAGCAATTAATTAAACAATCTTGATAAATTATCTTAGGGAAATGAGCTTTGAATAACGACCTAATAGCTTTGTTATTCATTGCTTTGTTAAACAGGGGTAAAGCGCCACCCTTTGAAAACTAGCTTACTTGCAGATCCATTACCACCAGATGAAGAACCACCAAAGCTTGCTTCATTTAATGCCGTGTCAAAGTGAATACCACCGGCGCCGCTTACAATAACGGTGTCTCCTAAAATAGACCCTTTAAAACCGACAGCCGAAGTAACTTTTACTTTTGTAAGTGGTGCGTATATAACAGCGTAAAGCTCTCGTGTACCGCCTGAAAACTCTATCCCAGTGCCATTTCCATTGTATGAACTATAAATGCTAAAAACAGGCTTACCTTGATCCGTAACTCCATTGTCGGGGGTGTACACTTGTGCCCCATTTCCTATCTTAAGCTTTCCTTTAATTATGATAGTTAAGCTACTGTTATCAGGGATCGTTAGCGAACTTGCGCCACTCATTGTAAAATCGCCAGCAACAAACATAACTGCATTATGATTACTTTTTACCTGCATTCGCCCTTTAATTGTCACATCATCAAAATAAAATATTTGAGTTGCTGAATCAAGAAAAGTAGCAGTTTTAGCATTGATGGCACCATTTGGAGTGCTACCAAAATCTACTAAAAAGTTAGCCGTGTTAGTTTCTAACTCGAGTAAGTCACCAGCTCTGCTATTGTTATTTATAAAAAGGTCAGGGCTTGTTGTATTAACTGACACGCCATCAATTGCTGTTGCAATACCAAGTGGATCACACGCAGTTAACCCTCTATTATTTTCACTCTCTGGTGTTATTTTTTCAACCGGCTCAATAGTTGGCATTGATATTTCTGTACTTGATACCCTGTAAGGTGAAAAAGCATATTCAGGAGTATCACCTTTAAAAGAGCCACGACCTGCATACCTTAAATCTTTACCTGCAATAGTGCTGCCCCACTGTTTAAGCGTCACATTGCCTTGAACACGCACTCCACCGTAGACACTGCCACCTGTTTGCTCATAATTACCTGATGTATAAACGCCGTTACGTATTGTTGTTTGATTAAGAGCGACTAAATCATATGAGCGAACAGTTCCCAGAATGGTATTACCTGTAATAGAAATTGGACCTGATGAACTAATATCACCACCAACCTGAGTTTGCTTTACTGATATAGATTGGTTTGCTGAAATACTACCCGAGACAGTACCACTACTTTGTGTGAAGCTTAAATATGCTGATGCATCCCCCCCAATGACCACGCCACCAGAGAGTATTAAATTTCCATTACTATGAATATTGCCTGTGACATCTGCGCCTTGCCTTATTGATAAGTTACTAGAGGATAAAACATCACCTTCAATTGTACCGCTACCATTTAGAGTAATATCACCAGTATCGTTAACTGTATTAACGAAAGACTCTTCTGAAATATTTTTACTGCCATCATCTAGAGTGTCGTTATAATCCCCTAAAGACGAATCATAACTATCAATTAAGCCACTACCAGTAATTGCAACACCAGAGCACCCTGTAACCCCTTGGGAGAAAACAGAATCACTGGTGGTTCCGCCTCGACCTGCAACAAATTCGAATATGGCTTGCATTTGATCCTCGCCTTCAAAGCGAGTACCTTCACTTGAAATTAGTACATCACCGTTGCTATCAATTTTGATAGTTGCGTTATAAGTACTAGACTCAAGTGAACCAGTGCCTGAAACTTGGGTATTGTTAGCAATTAAATCATTAATAGTTATAGTAGGGTCTGCGAGCATTTCTGCTTCAAGTTTCTCTATGCTTGAAAATACCCCTTTTTCAGACATTAATCTTGCGTTTAGTTTTTTTTGAAAGTTACCACTCAAACGCTCTTGAATAACACTGTCCCTAATCGTGCTCAGTACAACAATTGAAGCCATTGATGTTAAAATAAGTACAGTAACAAGCGTAAAGCCGGATGTGTTTTTCATTTATTGAAACGCCTTATTCATTACTATCTGTGAAAGAGATATATCAATAACTAAACGCTTATTAAATTGGCTTGGTAGATTTATAGGCTCAACAAAAATGCTCACCATATTATTATCAATTGCATAGCTAATTGTATTAACGCCTTTTAATATTTTGACCTTGCCGTTGCCAATATCGCAAAATAATGAGTCGTTTTCGTGGCTATATTCTTCGGTAAATGCAGCATTAATTATAGAGCCTGTGCAAGCAAGTACACCCGCTTCTTGAGTAACTTTTAAAATTTTATTGCTATAAGTAGGAATTGAGTTGGTTTGCTTTAAACTTCGTGTAAATATCTTGCTGCTAAATCGAATCACATCTAGCGAATTTTCTAAGTCTTTCACCGTCGTGGTACTATTGTTAATTGAAGAATAAGCCAAACTCACACCGCCTAATAAAAACATACCAGCAGCAAGCGCGACCATAAGTTCGATTAAAGTAAAACCCCTGTGCTTATTAATTAACTGTTTCATGGAGTACATCCGGCGGGTAATGTTGGGAAACTGCCCGTAATTACAACGCGATTTTCTAAATTATCAGTCAAGCGCTTATCTTGCCATGTTACTTCAACCGACAGGTCATTTGAAAAATTAGCAGGTAAAGTGAGTGTATATGCATCAATTTGCGGAGATAAATAGCTTCTAAAACCAGCGTCATTGTATAAATCTGGATTGGTTTGTTGCAACTCACATAAGTGAGGCCAAATGCGCTCTAAAACATTATTAGCTTCAATGATGGACACCGTATAATTAAAGCTATTTGTAATATATTGCAATGATTTTAATTGCCCTGATGCTAATCCTAATAAAGCAATGGTCGCAACAATTAATGCAATCATAACCTCTAAAAGAGAAAATCCTTTGCTGTAATTTGTTAGCATATTTCAGGGTCCTCAGCTAACCAACTTTGTCCGCTTTGTAAAATACATAGAACAAAATCGGCAGTTGTACTGTCGCTATCGCTCACTAAAATTTGATACGTTTTATCTAATTCACCTGAGCTTGTAACCTCAATATCTTTTAAATCTACAGAAATACTACTGTGTGTAATTTCAAAAACATTTAAAGTAGTTTGCGTCGAATTAATTGCCGTTTTTGCCAGCCATTGATTATTCTCAACTTTAAGGAAAGTAGTTTGGTCTCTCTTGATTGCCTCACTGCGTGCAAATTTAAAAACACTGTGCAGTTGATTCGAGTTTGTAACTAGTCTATCTCGCTTTATAAATGTAATAAACGAAGGAGTCGCAACTGCTGCTAAAATGCCGATTATAGTTATTGTTATTAGAATTTCGAGTAAAGTAAAACCAATGTTTTTTTTACCAACATTGGGATTTACTCGCTGATTTAGTGCCGCTTTGGTTTACTGATAACTTGCCACACTCATCACCACTTTGCGCGCCTTTAGCTGTAACTTCTATTATGAATTCAGAACCATTTGAAGCACCTTTACTTGCATCACTTGTATATTTAAATGAGTAATAATCTGAAGCCGAAAAAGTAAAGGTAGCAGGATAGCCACCAACACGAGTGTACTGCCTTTCTAAAACAGCCGTTTGCTGTAATAAAACCTGTTGAACATCGGCTCTGCGACTTTGTTGTATATAGCTCGTATAACTTGGAAGTGCAACTGCGTATAAAATCCCAATTATTACAATTACTATCATTAATTCAGTAAGGGTAAACCCACTATTTTTTTTTAGCCGCTGCGTTTTCAATTATTTCATTCCATTAATTTACAGTCAGGATACCGTTCTTAAAAATAAAGATGTGCGTATATTTATTAATACTTAGTAACTTTTATTTGGTCAATTATATAATAAGTTTAATTTTTTAGAAGCTTCAAGATAACTTTAGTCATGCCGTTATTTAATGAAACAACAAAATCATCCAATTAGTGTGAAGCCCAAAAGAGTTTACCACATGTAAACCTCCCGTTGAGCTTGTTATATATCAACAAGCTTCTGAAAATTGTTATCATTTAACAACATACATCACTTATTGATATTTGCAGCAACATGTTTAATCTTTAGGCAAGGTAGAGCCTATGCAGTACGGTTATTCCCCATAAATAGGCGATAACGTAGCATAAATACCAAACATGTACTGCCCGAAGGGTTCTGCCTAGGTGCAATTTACTCTGTGTTACCTAAATGGATTTAGGTAAGGGGCGTGAGCAGGACACGGAAGCTTTGCTCGGTTTTTACTTATTCTTACATGGATGTAAGTCATTAGGGTAACGCAGAAGCAGTTACCGAGCCCACTAGGTTACAAACCTCGCGCCGCGATTAAATCGCCCCTAGATTGAACACCTTCCTATACCTATATTTGAATGACTCTGCATTGTAGTTTTTCTCATCAAAATGCATTGCACTTTGCAAAAAAGAGCAATAACAACCGGACCCTTTTCTTTTAGAACTCATTAAATAATTATAAATCAATAGGTTATAAATTTATGTGTCTTGGAATAATTCCTGCTATATCAAATTAGGAAAATAAAACACAAAGGCATAACAATGAAAATAGTGTGTATAGGCGGCGGTCATGGATTAGCGCAGGTTTTAAGCGCAATTAAACCAATGTGTAATAGTTTAACAGCAATTGTCGCAACAACTGATAACGGGGGAAGTACGGGAAAAATAAGGGAATCTCAAGAATGCATTGCTCTGGGTGATATTAGGCGCTGTTGTCTGCAACTTGCAGAAAATAGAAAGGCACTTAACTCAATTTATGAACACCGGTTTTCAGAAGGTGTGTTAGATGGCCATTGTTTAGGCAACTTAACGTTATTGGGCTTAACTGAGCTCACCAAATCTCCCACCAAAGCTGTTGCTTACTTTAATGCAATACTTGGTAATTCAGAAACTGTTTTACCTATGACAGAGATCCCTACAGATCTAATCGCCACTCTTAAAAATAATGAAGAGGTCTTTGGTGAGTGTGCTATTGATGCGTTAGACACATTACCAACAAAAGTGCATTTGTCTAAAAATGTGCCCGCAGCGCCAGGGTGCGTAAGTGCTATTTTGGAAGCCGATTTAATCATAATTGGTCCAGGCAGTATTATTACAAGTGTTATGCCTGCCTTTTTAGTAGAAGAGATCTCTTTGGCTATTCAAGAAACATCTGCCTGTCGTATTTTCATTGAGAACACAACACTAGAAAATAGCGTCATGAAACACACGTCAACTACTGGGATCGACTGGCTACAAGAGCACCTAGGTTTTAAAATATACGATTTAAGTATTTCACCTTCTGCAATTGAAGAGATTTTTAACGACAATAAAAATGCACTACAGTCCAGAGAACATTTACATGATATTGACGAACTAAAAAACATATTCTCGGAGTTACTTAAAGTACCAATTCAGCTTTGTGAGCAATCTTGATTGCTTGCAATAATAAATGCCATTTCGTTGAATGTTTGCTTGCTTTGCACTTCGACTATTTCTAGAAGATTATGTAAATCCTTTTTTGAGTGCTCGGTTTTTATAAGTTCCTCAATATATTTACATGTATCACCTAGCGCTATCGCACCAAAGCTATAACAACTGCTTTTAAGACTATGTGCGTTAATTTCTATTTCATCACGCTCATTTGAATTAAGTATTATCGCCATTGTTTTTTTTGATTCGTCGACAAAAAATTTTAGTAGTTCAACAGCTGTGTCGTCGCCAATATCATTTTTGAGCTGTTCTATTACCGCTAAATCTATCATATCTACCTTTTGGAGTTTATTATGAATTACCAAGTTATTTTGTTTGTTGATTCTTCCATGTTGGGGGGGATTGAAACCCACATCGTTGAATTATCAAAACTACTGAGTAAAAATAATGTTCGTAGCTCAATTTTATTTTATAAAAATCATGGCAATCAAAAATTTTATGATTTATTGATTAAAGAAAACATAAGGTATAACTTTTTACAAGGGAAAATTAAAAACCTCGCTAATAAACTACTCAGTTATGATAACAACACTGTCGTTCATACGCATGGCTATAAGGCAGGTATATTAGGCCGATTAGTATGTAACATTATCAACAAACGCTGTATTAGCACATACCATGCTGGCGAAGTAGGGAATGGAAAAGTTAAATTTTATAATAAACTAGATCAATGGCTTTCATCGTTATCTATAAATTTTGCGGTCTCAAACAAAATAAAAAATACAATTAGCAATGTAAAATTACTTGAAAATTTTATCTCTTTACCAGCGCCTTCAAAACCGGTTATTCATACATCAACTATCAAGATTGGGTTTGTTGGCAGGCTTTCTTATGAAAAAGGACCAGATATATTTTTTCAATTAGCTGAAAACATGAAACAGTCTAACAATGTTGAATTTCACATTTTTGGTGACGGCCCTCTAAAAAATAAAATACCTGTTATAAATAACCTACATTATCATGGCTTAACTGAACGCAATAATATATGGAATCAAATAGATGTCTTACTTATTTGTTCTAGAGAAGAAGGCTTGCCTATGACATTATTAGAAGCAATGTCTCAGCATAAACTGGTTATAAGCAGTGCTGTTGGCGCTATACCAAGTATCATTAAAAATAACAAAACTGGTTTTTTAATGAGTGTTGGTGATGCTAAAGATTGTCAAAAAAGCATAGAGCAATTAATTGATTTCCCTCCCCAAGCAAAAATTAACTTATTAAATGACGCATATAACATGCTAGAGGAGCGTTTCTCTGGTAAAAAACAATTTTTATTGCTTCACCAAGCGTATACAGGAAAATAAACTATTCATTTTCTTCCCAGCTTTTAATCTTTCGATAAAGTGTCGATGGGCTAACATCAAGTAGTGAAGCGGCTTTAGGTATATTTGATGAACATATTTTTATTACACGTTCAATATATTCTTTTTCAGCTAACCATAATGCTTTAACATCATTTTGTGTATTTGGTAAATCGTCAATTAATATATTCGCAGGTTTAGTTTGAAGATTCATTGGTGCTGGTTCAATCGCTTTTTTTGAATTTTCAGGTAAAGCGGGAAGCATATCAATATCTATAAATGCCTCAGGATGGAGTACCAATACATTACGAATCACATTTTCTAACTGCCTTACATTACCAGGCCAACTATATTGCATAAGTAATTGCTTAACCCCCCCTGCCATGCCTTTATATGGATGACCTTCGTCTTTCGCTATTTTAACAAATAAAGCTTCAGCAATTTCTATAATATCTTGGCCGCGCTCTCTTAGTGGCGGTAATTCAATAGGTATAACATGTAATCTATAATATAAATCTTCTCTAAACCGGCCACTTTCCACTTCAACTAATGGATCTCTATTTGTTGCACACACAAATCTAACATCTACTTTTACAACTTTCTCACTGCCAACTTGTTGATAGCTACCTGTTTGTATAAAGCGAAGTAATTTACTTTGTAGGTTAATGTCCATTTCACAAAGTTCATCTAAAAATAATGTTCCACCATCGGCTTGACCTGCAGCGCCAACGCGATTCGCAATTGCCCCCGTAAAAGCACCTTTTAAATGACCAAAAATTTCACTCTCAATTAAATCTTTAGGGATAGCCGCGCAGTTTAGTGCAACAAAAGGTTTATCAGCGCGATTTGAAGCTTGATGAACTGCACGAGCACATAGCTCTTTTCCCGTACCACTTTCACCTGTAATAAATGCAGTGGCTTTACTGGCGGAAGCAGAACTTATAATTTGATAAACAGATTGCATCTGTTTTGAACTACCAATCAAATCAAAGTATTTTCCGTTTTCGTATTTGTTTTTGTATTGGCTAACCGTTTGTTTTAAGTTTTTAATTTTTAACGCATTATTAACTGTAATCCGAAAACGGTCGGCTTCTATTGGTTTTTCTAGGAAGTCACATGCACCTAGCTTTATTGACTGAATCGCTATTTCTTTTGTAGCATGCCCTGTTAATACAACAACTTGTGGACAGTTTTCTGGATCAAATGTAGCAAGAATGTCTAATCCATTCATATCCGGTAGCATTACGTCGAGCACGATTAGATCAGGCTGCACCTTATTAATAATCGCTATTGCAGTTGCACCATCACTTGCCACGAGTGTATTTACTCCTGTCGGTAATAAATATGATTGGTACATCATTGCAAGAGATTGAGTATCTTCGACAATTAACACTGTTGGTGGCATAGTTAATTCCTTGTTAGCAAGCCAAAAAGAAGCTGTGAATCTGTAATGATTTAACTATAAAAGGTTAATTAAAGCAAATTCAATTAATTACAATAAGCGAAGCATCATCAATTTCTTTTGAAAGCGTAACCTGTGAGTTTTCCCATAACGTGTTAGCAAACTCAGCATGAGCGTGTTTATCTAACGGTATAATTTTAGTTAATTCACATATTTCATCTTTATCGGTAAAGCGGTTTTCAGTCCAGCCATCCGTGTATAGTAAAATATGTTCAACGTTATCAAGCGCTGCTTCATAAAGTGTATAACTATGATCTTGAGCGAGACCAAGCAGTGGACCGGTGCCTTTTAATTGACAAATTTCGCCTGTTTTTCGCAAAACGACAGGTGGAGGATGACCTGCATTTAACCAATATATTTTATTATTTTTTAAGAAAAATATGACAAGCGTAACTAAACTAGATTTACATAGCTGTTGTTTATAGATCGCGTTATTTAAAGCCACTAACATTTTTTGATAAGGAAGACCGGTTGCCAAAAAGCCACTTATAAAACCTTTAATAGCAAAGCTTTCTTTTAATGCTTGTAATCCGTGTCCCATCATATCACCTAGAATAAAAGCACTGCATTCATCATTAATGGGCATAAAAAAATCACCGCCGTTACCCAAACTAATTGAACCAAAAATATGAGCGGTTTTCTCATCTTGTAAATGAATTTTAGAAGGCGCTGACTCAAAAGTAGTTTGATAAGACAAGTAAGCAAAACGATGAGTTACACGTTCGATGCTTTGTAGTAACTTATTTTTTTTAATCGGTTTAATTAAATAATCGTCAACACCTAAGCGATTTATTTTATGTATCACTTCATCACTGTCATCGCCAGTTAACATAACAACTGATAGTTGCGACTTTAAATTAGACTTATTAAGTTTTTCTAATAAGGGCTCACATGTCCCATTTTTTAATTTATGATCCAGTAATAAAATACTTGCGTCAGCGGTTAAAATTGCCTGCCATCCTGATTCTATACTTTCACAGGCAATCACTTGAAATTTATCATTTAGATAAGCGCTCATGAGGGCAAGCTGAGTGACATCATCATCAACGTAGATAATCGTTGGACGCCTATCTATTTGCTCTAAAGGGAATGAAAAAAAGTTTTTGCCATTTTTCGTTATATAATCTGCGTCCTTAAAATAATAACGAATTAACTCAACTCCCATTCCTCCTTCAACGAGTTTTCCAGAGTCTATTTTCCACGATGAATTGTTGTTTTTAAAAAGGTTATATGGGGCTAGCTCATCAATGAATGTTAATATGTAGCTGTCGCTACTAGGCTGGCTAATACGTAATAAAATTTGATGCTCAGAACCTTGGTTGTGTCTAATTAGATTTGTTAAATACTCTGTAGTAACTAAGCCTGCGGCATCCACCTCATCCTTTTTTACATTGAGCGCTCTTAAAACGTGCTTTAGAATGAGGCGAATCTCAGTCAATGTTGGCCATAGTAGTTCAAAGCGTCTTTCAAATAATATATCCATTGCACCCTCAATGATGTTCAAACAACCATCTTTGTTTATTAATTCTTGCTTTAAGAGTAGTACATAACTTTGGCCATTTTTTCGTATGCTTTTCTAAAAGTTTAACTATACGCTCACCTAATGGCGCAAAATTATGTTGGCTTATCAATATTTTGATATTGCTATGCCCTGCTTGCTTTAATTCTCTCACACCTTTGCAAAGCGACTCTTCATCGTTAACCCCCAGCCCCACGGTAACGAAGGTTAATTCACTGCATAAACTTAAGGAATGCAGTGGCACATTATTCCTGTTCAATTTTAACACCGGTGACATGTCAATTAATATATAATCGTATTCTTGCTTTAGCCGATCAACTGCGTCATTTAGTACATGTTTGTTCTTCGCCGGTTCAATCCTAGCTAGGTTTTTAATGGTTAATAAACTGATACCTTCATAATTAGTCACGCCTAATTGACAAGAAATATCATCAAAGCACCATGGTTTAGAAATTGTTGGTAACTTATCATCTGAGCAAAATGTATTGATTGGGTTTAAATCAATTATTAGCACTGATTTAAGTTGGCTTTGTAATCGCTTAGCAACACTAACACATGCACTAGATGACCCTTCTGAACCTGATAAAGAGATAAAAGTGATACAACGAGCTGAATTATCAATCATCGTGTTACATATAACTTCCAGCTCATAATACTGTTTTGGTATTAATTTCATAAGCCCACCACTAATGCAAGAATAGTAATAACATCTAAAAAGTTATCTTTAAATTGACTAAGTAAATCCTGCCCTTTCTCTGGTATGTAAAGCGTATCACCCGCTCTTAATACTGGAATATTTACTGAATTTGGTGATTTAATAAACGCCTCTAAATCAAATACACGAGACTGTTCTTTACAACATGAATGATTAACAACAACTATTTTATCTATCAATGCTGAGTTAGAAGGGCCGCCTGCTTCAGCTAATACATCTAAAATGGACATTGTATCGTCAAAATTGTATCGACCCGGTTTTTGCACAGCCCCCATTATACGTACTACCCGTTCTTTAGGTGTACGGAGCCAATCTTTGTCTTTTTCAGGTACAAAAATGGTGTCTCCTGGTAATACATTAGGAAACAAAGTTTCATCGCCTGTTTCAAAGTACATGGCGAGATCTAATTTACTTACTTTAGCTCGATTACCATTACGGTGAGTGATTCTAATATTACGAATATCTGCCGTCGCTGTTGGGCCGTCTGCTGCGGCTAAAATATCAATAAAGTGCATGTTTTCGTTAAACGAGTAACGACCTGGCGAACCTATTTGCCCCATAATATAAATAGACTTACTCGACTCTTGGCGGATCCATTGGGATTTATTATCCGACGGATCAACTGGTAGCTCTTCAAATATAACTGTATCACCCGCAACTAAATTTGGCAGCGGTGTGTCGCCATTAGTAATAGTATACTTTTCAAGATCAAAGCGTTGTGTAACATCACCATTACGCAGTATTTTTATATCATTGATATTAGCGCTTTTTGTAGGCCCCCCTGCATGAGCTATTAAGTCTGTAAAATCCATTTCATTACTCCATTCGTATCGACCTGGAGAATGTATGGCACCAATTATTTTGATAGCTCGTTTAGTCGGAATTTTAAGCCAGCTTTTTTCGTTAACATCTGTTTTTTCAGGTACAAAGATTACATCGCCAGGGTTTAAATCTGGTACTTTGGTTGTTACACTGCCTTCGCTATAACGCTGTAAATCAAATAAAATACTGTCACCTTCTGGCGTTAATATTTTGATATGGCGAGTTTCAGCAAATCGTGTTGGTCCGCCTGCATTGGCTAAAATATCTAAAAAGTTTGTGCTATCGGCCGCTTCGTACGCGCCTGGTTTTTGCACTTCTCCCATAATATAAACCGTACGTGACGTTGTGTTTACGTCATCAACCATAATAGGCACATACACTGTAGAACCAGGTTTTAGCAGTTGCATAGTGCTATTTGAGGGTTTATCTAGGTACCCTTTCAAATCAAAAATAACAGGTGTTTTATCAACAATGACTCTTATTTTAGTTACATCAGCATAACGAGTGACCCCTTCTGCGCGCATCAGTGCATCTAAAATACTCATATTTTCTTTAAAGGAAAAACTCCCTGGATTATGTACTTCACCTAGAATAGTTATCGCGCTGCTATCACTGGCATCCCCTGTTGCACTGAGTGTTTGCGCATCAAAGTCTATTTGCACATTACCAAGCAAAGGCGATACCGGCACAAACACAGTATCTTTGCTTTTTAGAGAAGGTAACAGGCTAATATTTCCTGTATCTAAATATGATTTATAATCAAATTCAATTACCTCATTACCACGCCTTATCTGTATTCTATCTAGCTGAGCACCAGGTTTTAAACCGTTTGCTTTAGAGATAACCATTTGAATATTGCCATCATCAGGAATACTCACTTGCGATGGTGTCACTACATAACCAAGTACATTAATAAGAATATCTCTGCTGTGGATCGCTACATAAAAATCATCCATTGCAACAAATAGTTCAGCAAGTACGGGGGTTAACTCACTTTCAATTTGCATAGTCGTTTTGTCAGCCACATTAAATTGGCCTATTTCTGGGAGGTTAATTTGTCCTCTTTTATCCACTTCAAACGTTGTATCAAATTCTGCTTCACCTGGAATATATAGAAAAAGCTTATTTCCCACTTGCACTATGGCATTACTTTCATCAGAAGCTGAGTAAACATTGAATGATAAAATAAACACCGCAATCGCGAATATATATTTCATAGTTTACTCCTCTTTGCTTTTAATAATTTTTGTCCAATTAACAAGTGCTTCAGCGTTATCATCTTGCATATTATTATTGCTTGCATTGAGGACTATCGCTTCAACTCGCCTATCAGAATGGCGGACACTTTCCGTTGGGGATTGCTTGCTATAGGGCTTTAAGCTTCCTTGTGTAAGTGTGGTAATACTTTGAGTTTTAACACCATAAACGACGAGCCAATGTTTTACTGTTTCAGCTCTTTTTAATGCAAGCTCATAATTATTATTCCCTTCACCAACTGAATCAGTATGACCCACTAACAAAATTGAAATACTATCTAGTTGCTTAGCTAAATCAGCCGCTTGAGCAAGCCTTGCTGCATATTTAGGGGTTATTTCAAACGCATTAAATGCAAATTGATTATCACTATTTAGTAAATCCGCTACTTGTTTTTTAACACTAGATACAGTCGTTTCTGAAGTGGTATTAACTGCACAATGAGTGAGCTTTTGAACCGTGTCAAAATGGTTTGTTAGTTGATTGAGCCCATGGTAGTGAATCAGTAAGTCATGCTCTGCATCTTCCCACATTTGCGCAGCTATAAGCCTTCGAATACGATTTTCGTAAATTTGAGCTTTTAAAAGCTGTGCTGGCATACATGCTTTTATATCTTGTGACTTTAAAAGTTCTAATTTAAAAACAAGGTGTTCAAATTCACTTCTCACCACATCTTCGGGTTGTGTAAAGTTATTATCTGTTTGCTCATCATTTAATGGATAGTTTTGATATTTTTCGGCCCAACCCCCTTGCCCCTCATCAGGCCAAGAAGCACACCCACTTAAAAGCAAGGTTATGATGAAAAAAATGTGTGCTTTCATATCGCTCTCCTTATCGTTAAAGCGAATCAATAAATGGAATGGTTTTATCCACTCTTAGAAGATTCATTAGCTTAAACGGCTGCCCAGTTACATTGAGTAATGACAATTTATGGCTTCTTTTTTCTATTCTTTTATAAAGAAAGACAATCGCGCCAATACCCGAAGAGTCAATAAACTCAGTCTTTGAAAAATCCAAGATAATAAAGTCTGTACCTGTATCAACTAGCTCTTCAAATTCATCTTTAAATCCATCAACAGTAAAACCTGAAAAGTCATTTGGAAGCGATACTATTTTATGTTCATTTTCACTGGTTAAATTTATCATCGTAGTTACCTATTAAATATTAAATTCAATATAACTATTACAAGAAACGAACCAACTTTAAGGTGTTGATAATTAATGGCTTTTCATTTGTCGGTGGGAGCAATTGAGGATAGTAAAGCATAATGCAATTCCCTTTTAAAAGTAGGATTGCATTATGCAAAAATAATTATTGCCCTTTTCCAGTAAATATAACAACGAGTGTTTTCAAAAAAATAGTCAATTCCATATAAAACCAACTACGTGGAGATGATGTACTTAACATATAAGCATAATCCCAACCTATTTTTTTCCTTGCATCATCAATACTTTCATCATATCCATTCATTACTTGAGCAAGCCCCGATATACCTGGCTTTATACCGTAGGTACGCTGAGAGAAATAAGGAATATCTTTTTCAAGCTTGGAGTAAAATACAGGTCGCTCTGGTCGAGGACCAATGAGTGACATATCGCCTACCAGCACATTCCATAATTGAGGTAATTCATCTAAGCGCGTTTTACGAATGAAACGCCCTATAGGTGTAATTCTAGGGTCGTCCTTACTTGCCCATACCGCGCCACTTGCTACTTCAGCATCAACCACCATCGAGCGAAATTTAAGGACATTAAAAAGGGCAACAAAGTTATCATTACTCTCTCCCACTCTAAGTTGATTAAACAGTACCGGTCCACGTGAACTTACTTTAATTGTTGCAGCCACTAAAAGCATGATCGGAGACAGTAAAGTTAGTCCTACCACAGAGCCAACAATATCAATTATGCGTTTTATAACTTTAATGCTGACGTTTGGTTCAGCTTCTCTATCATGAACCCTTTCCCAGTGTTTTTTATAATCACCACGTTCAAATTTAATAATGCCCCATAACGCTAAAAAATAAGCATTAAGAATATAATTAACTTTATCAACGATAGGGATCTTGGCCTTAATGTTGAGGGTACTTTTAACCACAAAGAGACTATGGACGGCTACAATCACGCAACACAACAACTTAACTAACAATAAGTTCGAGAAAAATGCCATTGAAAACAGTAAAATATAAATTAAAGCAAGCAATATTGGCATTACGCCACGCAAAACTTTATGTGAAATAAAGTTAAAACTAACCCACCCTAATCTAGGATTGAATAGCTCAAATAATATTTTAATTTGTTGCCAATTGCCTGCTCCTAATCTCACTCTTCTAGCATAGTCATGGCTTTGCTCATCGCACTCTCTTTCAATAATGTTAATATCGCTATTTACGACCGCTTTGCCGCCATTTTTTAAGGCTTTCATAGACAATATAAAATCATCATTTATTGTATTTTCATCCAATATATCTGTGTATTTTGAACGAATAGCAAACATGGCTCCTGGTACACCAATCACCGCACCAAGTGATGATTCCATGCTTTTTACATTATTTTGATATTGCCAATAGTGCTGTTGCTCTGGGGTTGCGTGTTCATCTAGAACATAAACACCTGTAATGACCTTAATATCAGGATCTTTAAAATCAATATCAATTTTATTTAATACATCAATACTTAATAAGGCACTCACATCGGTAAACAGCAAGACGTCGTAATTTGATTTAGTTAGTGTAATTAACTCGTTAATACCATGTGCTTTGCCTTGGTTTTGTTTATTATAATGCAAGTGGCACACTACGTTTTGCTTAGCAAGATGTGATTGAGCCAACATCGCTTCTTCGTATGTGTTATCTGTACATCCATCTAAATAAACATGAATGGCATAAAGCTCAGTGTTATAGAGCATAGCGCCGAGGTTATGTAATTTTTCTTTAATGTGTTCTTGCTCATTAAAAGCACACACCAAAATACCAAATCGATTATTTTTTCTTATATTTCCCTCTGGGAATATACGTTTATGAGCCCGTCGACTAACCAACTTTAACAGCGCTAAATAGCCAACGTGATGGTACACAACGGTTATAATCAACACCATGAGAACAATTATTAAATAAGTCATGATTTTCCCCTTACGATGGTAAGCCATTATAAAAATGGTCGTACTCTTCACTCATTTTATTAGCATCAGCGATTGAAAAAATATGCTCCCTTATACATTCTCCCTGTTTCATATTAATCGCTTTAATAACCGCAAGTTTAAGCCCCATTTCATCGCCTGGTTTAACCAATACACCTTGCTTATGGGTTAATACTTCGCTGATCCCCCCAACATCAGTGGCAACAATAGCTTTACCACACGCCATAGATTCCAAAATTGATAGCGGTAACCCCTCTCTTTGTGAGTAAAGACACATTACATTAATTGCAGAGTAAAATAATTGCATGCTTTGTACATTGCCTAAAAAATGCACTCGCTCTGAAACACCCAATGAGCTAGCATAATCAACAAGTTTTCTGCGTAAGCTACCACTGCCAGCAAACACTAATTCGATGTTTGCTGGCAATGAAGATAAAACTCTTATAAGCGGAAAATGCCCTTTCCCTAGCTCTAAACGAGCAGAACAACCAATCAAACTCACCTTTTTAGGTAAATTTAATTTATGCCGAGCGTCCAACTCATTGGTACTAAAAAACTGTTTAAAATCGACTCCATTTAGGATTGTTCTATCGGTTCTAATTGCTGTTTCGGTATAAAAATCTTTCGCCACAACTTGTGCATCCGCAACCCAGTGTATTTTTGTTAGCTTATTTAATAATTTAGTTATTAAACGTTGCTTAAAACTTTTTAAATACCACGCGTCATGGATAGTCGAAACGTGCTTTATCTGACGATTTTTTAAACTTACAATACTTGCATAAAGCATTGGCCCTATATGATGGCTATGGATGACATCTATATTGTGTTTTTTTAAAAGAGCTGACAGTTTTCGAACTGTATTTAGATCAAATTTTTCAGCCTTATTTAGGCAAATTAATCTGTGCTCAAACGCAGCTAGCTGCGGCCAGTCTCTAACTGCTTCACTAAAACTTCCTTCGAGTGAAACAAAAACACTCGTATCAGAAAATTGACTTTTTTGCATTAGTGTCGCGGCCATTTTCTCAAGGCCACCTATTTTGAAATGTTGAACCAAATGTAATACATTCATGTTATTTCCTCTGATCAATAGAGTTCACTGATGAATTGAAAACCAAATCCACAGGTGTATTTCTAACAATGGGTAAAATAGTCACGACCTCAAGAGCTGAGAGCTTCTCTATGGTTTGAATATCCTTAAGGTGGCTATCGAATAAAGTCGCAACAAACACTATTGTGCTACTTGTAAAGATACCTAAAATGATGCCTACAATAATTGATACGGCAAAAGATGTGTTGATAGGTTGTGTCGGACTATATGCACGCTCGATGTTTTTTACTTTATCTGGGCCTTCATATTTAACTAACTTTCCTGTTACCTTCGCCATTTCGTAACGGCTTAACATATCTTTATATAATGATTGCTTAACATCGTAATCACGTTCTAATTTTCTTAATTGCTTTTCAATATCACTTGTCACTAAAAGTCTTTCGCTTACTGTATTAACTTGCTGTTCGAGCATGCTGTATTCTTGCTGGTGCTGAGTAACTGAGTTTTTTGCTTCTTCTAAATTAAGAATTTGAGAGACAAGTACACTGCTTTCGTTATCCCCGCCACTGGGTAAGGTATTGGCCATCTGCCAAAGCTGATCAAGGTTAGTAAGGTCAAGCTCCTTGCTACTTTCAATTAATGACTGTTGACGATTTCTTATACTTTGCATCTCTCTTTTTTTTGAAATTACCTTACTGTGCTTTTCTGTATAACGTGTTTTTAAAAAGCTAAGTTCAGACTCTACTGCAATAATTTTTTCTTCAATACGCCCTAGGATTGGATTGGCTTGTCCCATTTTTGTTGTCAACGCTTTAAGCTTGGCTTGCGCACCCGATAAAACGATAGATTTTTGCTGTTGGTCACTCAATAACTTATCGAATGTTTGTCGGTTACTGTGTAAAACGGCAGGCAAAGTATTGCTATTTTTAGCTTTGAACATAGCCAGTGATTCTTCCGATACCTCAAGCTCATCCCGAAGACTGACTAGTTGCTGATAAAAAAACTGTTCCGATGTATCAAGTGATGCTCTTGTTGGGGCTAATAAACTTTCAATAAATTTTTCGACCACTTTCTCCAACACCATCTTCATTTTTGTCTGGTCATGCCATATGAAGTTCACACGAACAAGTTCATCGCCAACAAGTGATAAAGAAAGTGCTTGAGAAAGCTCTTGGTGGATTTTTTCTATCTCAGCTGAGGTAGCCGTTTCAGAAATCAAGCCTGTTTCTTTTGCAACAGCTATTAGTACTTTTCGGCTAATTACAAGTGTTCTAAGTGCCGCCATTCGATTTGATAAATCGAAAGAAAAAGATAAATCATCTAGGTATGGATTAAGTAACGAAGACTCTTCAATTAAAATAGTTGCATGGTTTGTGTATTGCTTTTGCGCAGTCACAGCCAAGATAATCACGACTGAAGGAACAATCAAAAGTGGTAAAATGAATAGCTTTGCCCTTGTATAAACGCTATACAAGGTTAAATAAAGTAACCTTTTTATTTGCTCTCTTACTAACATAAACCCTACCTATACATTTGCATATTGCTATGCGAAATTTAGCTGCTATTTGCATAATAAAAATTTAAGCTGCAAATAGCGTACTTTAATAAGGTAGTTGCACAGGCTGCGCCAATATTATCGTTTACTGCCTAAGGCGCTTTATTTAACATTAAAATATCATGTTGAACGAGCAATGCTTTTGACTCCCAACTATGATCTTTAGCGATGTCCTGTTGCGCTGACTTAAGAGAGCTTAACTGCTCTTTATCTAAGGCAATTGCCTGATCTATTTTATTTATAAAATCGAATTGATTTTTTGCTATGTAAATATTCGACTTATAACGTGTTACGGCTGGAAAGTCCGTGGCAACAATCGGGCTTCCTGCGGCTAAATACTCTTTTAACTTTAACGGATCACATGCTCTAATTTGCTCATTATCTACAAATGGTAAAATAGACACATCCCAATGTGCCGAAAACTCCACTAAACGCTCGTGATCAACAGCTGGCACATGTGTAACGTTTTTAAACTGCATTAGCTCAGATGTGCAAGCAACAATATCTCCGACCAAAAGCAGTTGATAATTTGGTCGCTCCGCAACAAGCGCTGTTAATAAACTGATATCTAACCACTGATTAATACTTCCATAAAACCCAATTACTGGTCCATTTAAAACATCTATTTCTGGGGCTCTCTTTACATCAGACGTAAATAAATCATAACTCACACCATGGGGAAGTAGCTTTGTTTTATGAGCCGGCATTTTATTGTTTAAAAAATCACTCACAACATAAATTAGGTCGGCTTTCTTAATTAAATTTTTCTCAAAGGATGACACTAAATTAGGATCGACACCTGCCAATGCATTAAAATCGTCACCACAGTAGTAAATAAGGGTGTCTTGTGCTTTTTTAGTGAAAAAGTATTCTGCGGTAGGCACACTTAACCAATACGTTAACGGGCCATTACTTTGAATATCTTTAAAATAAAAAGAAAAAACCCACCTATTATAACGCCTCACAAAGCGATTATCGTGCCATGGCAAGACTGGTAATCGGTAAACTTGCATCGTCGAAGGTGTTTTAATTGCCGTATTTTCAGGTTTACTAAAAAGCTGCTTAAACTTTCCCCAAACTCGTTTTATATCGTGTAATTTAAAGCGAGGTTTTCGCATACCTATTGAGTTAACCCAATGTATTTCATGATTTTTAGCCAATTGAGAAAATAAATGTTGCGTACTACTCGGGTGACTTGCCCAATCTTCGCCAAAAACGATAAATTTCATATTATTATTCCTTGATGTGTTTGACCACTTTAGCCGGATTACCTGCTGCAATAGTAAAAGGCGGAATACTTTTCGTAACAACGCTTCCTGCGCCTATAATAGCCCCCTCGCCTATAGTAACGCCAGCAAGAACAGTCACTCCAGTACCAAGCCACGCACCACGTTTAATAGTAATGTCGCCAATTTGAGACTCATCATCACTCTCCCCAAGTGCTCTTCGTTCACAATCAACTGGATGGCCAGGAAAACCGGCTAAAAAAATACGTCCCGCGAGCCGCACATCATCTTCTAACGTAATATTTCGACCTACCGAAAATGCATTCTGCCAACCTATATCTACATTATTACCAATAACTAAAGTTGGCGTGGTAACGCTACCCATCCGCCCACAAAAAGTCGATATACCCGACATCCGTACATTATCGCTGCACTCAATTTTAAGCTCCCCCAAAACTTGTGGCATACCTGAGTAAAGAAACAACTGTTTTTTACTCCCTTTTATCTGACTTTTAAACAGTGGGGTGTAATAAAGTATTCTTAGTAATTCATGGGAAAATGTTTTTAAAAATTGATGTAGGTAATAGAATCCAGAGTGAAATAACGGAATAACCACCATTTGTGGATTGCGAAGATAAGTTGCAAAATAAAACAGCGATTTCGCAACAGGATGAGGGCTATTCTTAAGCCAGTATTTAAAATGTATTAACATACTACGATTCCTTATTGCTTTGTATTGTGAGCTTTTCTAGCGCAATTGTTAGTGCCAGAATAATATATAAAGGCCAAGTAAATGCTTGTGTTAGGAATGTACCAGCAACCATAAACCCAATAATGCCAGCCTTTAATGCATTAGCATTAACAACAACTTGGTGGTTATAGTTAAGTTTATTAATGCAATAAACTCTCGAAAGACTTCGGTAAATACTGGCAATTAAAACCAGAAATATACATATTCCAACAAAACCTGTTTCACCTAAAACCTGAAACCAGGTGCTATGTACTGCATGATTCTTGCCATCCCAATGAGGACTGAAAAAGTAATAATTTACAAAAAAGTTATCTACACCAACGCCTGTTAAGGGGTTCGACAGCGCCATATTAATTGCCGCTTGCCACGCGTATATTCGCCCCATTGCAGATTCATCAACCCCATCTTCTGCAGCTCCACCGCTTTGCCTATCGCTTATACCAGCAAAAACCATCATAGCTAACATCGCAACACCTGCACACATTGCAACAACGACAGGATTTTTTACTTTTTGATATAAAAAGAAGCTTAAGATAGCCGCAATTCCGAGTACCCCACCGCGACTTTGCGTAGCAATAACACCAGAAATAGTAAAAATTAAACCGATTCCTGCAAATATTCGACGGTATTTATTAACTTGTGAATTGAATAACTCAGCGGCTAAAAAAGAAACCGGAAACATTAACACTAAAGATAAATCGTTTGGAT
This sequence comes from Pseudoalteromonas sp. 20-92, assembly GCF_030847595.1. Lineage (NCBI taxonomy): Bacteria > Pseudomonadati > Pseudomonadota > Gammaproteobacteria > Alteromonadales > Pseudoalteromonadaceae > Pseudoalteromonas > Pseudoalteromonas sp. 20-92. The sequence goes on along the minus strand of NZ_JANJGQ010000005.1, from coordinate 216,522 downwards.
CACCCAGTTGTGAGCGATACTCACGAGAAATAGTCACCCGAGTACCCTCAATTAGACCAATGCCATTAATTTTGTTGTTTAAAGCAACCAATGCAACAGCAACACCAGAGATCATGATCCCCATGCGAACAAAACTAAAATGAGAGAACCGTGTTAGCCACCAGCTGATAGCAAACACCATAATAAATACCTTAACCAGTACCCCTATCCAATACTCTATTGCCAGCCCTTTGTTTGTTGCACTAAACACACACACCGTAAGCCAAGCAAACCAAATAACAAAAATCAGATGTGTTGAGCTCCAATGTGGCTTTAAGGTTTTTGAAATAAACAAATGCCATGTAATTCCTAACAGCGAGGCGAGCGCCAACATTTTAGGTATTTTGAGGGGCATTAAAAAAACAAAGGCTTCGTGTAATCTAAAATAACTAAATAGAATAAAAAAAATAATAAATACAGTACTTATCTTAACCGCTAAGTATCCTGCAAATGGCAGCAGTAATAATGCAAATGCAGCAATAGGACCAAATAAAATATACAGCACAAGCGTTAGCGCTGTAATAAGCAACCCATTTATAATTAAACAATGTTTTTTATACCAATTAATCATGCACTCTGCCCTTCAATATGTGATGAATGACATTGCTAATTATTTGATTATATTTATGACAAAGGATCATTAAAAAACAGATAAATGTGATGAGTTGGCAGATTACATATTGTGGAAAGTCAAAAGCACTCATCATATAAATGACTAAAAAACATCCCCAGCTCGGCACAAGGTTTTTTACACTAAACGATAAATATTCAAGCTTTTGACTTATAACAAAAAAAAGTATTGCTTTTAATAACTGGGCTGCCATTAAAGCAATAACAGCACCCAGTACAGCTAATTCAGACACCAAAAAGAAAAGCAGTATCAGTGCTGTTAAAGCACTAATAACATTCACTACAGTGACAAAAAAACCGTTGAATTTGGTATAACAACCAATATTTAATAAATCACTGTGGTGTCTTAGTACCACAATCACAATTAAACTCGGTAACAGCCATATATTTAATTGATAGCTATCGGGTAATACTACGGCTAAAAGATGAGGCGCCACTATCGTCATAGACGCACAAAGTAATATGCCAATATCCAAACTAAGTTCGCATAAAAACACATAACGAGTACGATCTTGTGCTAACTCATTAAAACGACGAGAAAACCACCACATTCTAATCGGTTCAAAAGTAAACGACGCCATTAATGCAAACTGCACTGCAACGTAGTATTGAGCTAGTTTTTCTTTACCTACACTTGCTACAATAAACCAGTTTTCAGCACCGTTATTTGCGTATACAAACAATGAAGAGATAATAATGCTTAATAAGAACAGACTATTTTTATAGCTAATATTCCAAGGAATATATTTAAAGCCGATGCTAATCTGCTGAAAAACAACTGATAATGCTATAAATAATACACAAGCACTCGATACAACACCCGACACCATCACACCGGTTACCCCATAGCCTAAATAAAGCAATACAAGCGTACACACAGTTTGGACAATGCCCTGTAGTATAGCTAAAATACAAAACTGCTTAGCCATCTCGTAATATCTAAAGTAACAAAATAAAATTGAAAGCAGCGATGATAGTGCTAAATTAACAGCCAACAGTTTTATATCTATCAAAGTTAATGAAACAGGCAATAACGCGCTAAACGGCTCTACAAAGTAAACACATACACACACAAAGATACTGCTGAAAAAACCACATAAAATAAATGCATCTCTAAATAATGCTCGCTTTTTTTGAGGGTTGTTTATTTGTTGCTTAAAAAGTAATTCCGGTAAGCCTAAACATAAAAGTAACGACATAACCGCTGATATTGACACTAAAAAAGTTAGCTCACCAAACTCAGTTTGACTCAAAATACGTGTAGAAATAGGTAATAAAGCAAACCCCAGCACTTTAAGTGATAAGGTAGATAAACCAAAATATGCAATTTGCTTAATTCCATTCATAGTTTCACCTACACAGTTTGAATCCAGTTAGATAGCTTTTTAGCTTGCGAATTTGCATCAAACTTTTTAGTCACTAATTTTTTAGCATTTAGTCCTTTTTCGTATCTTTCATACGGGCTAAGATCACAAAATTCAGTTAAAATTCTTTCGAGACCACCAATACTAGAAGGCTCACATTTAAACCCAACGGAGTCATTAACAATTTCTTTTGCTCCCATCAGTTCTGTCGTTATTACAGGAATGCCACTGGCCATCGCCTCTTTTAAAACCACAGGACCGGTATCACGGTCACCATTACTAGACACACAAAAAGGAGCCACTAAGGCAGAGTAATCACTGGTGTTTTTTGCTAACCATGTGGGGCTTTTTGCACCTAAAAACTTAACTTCAGTAACAATATTAAGTTCTTCACATAAATAAATTAGATCATTTAATAAAGGCCCTTCCCCTACAATATCTAGCGAAATAGAGTATTTTTTATTTAACTTTTTTATTGCTGGTAATAGAAATTGCAGACCTTTTTTTTCAACTAATCGCCCTATAAATAAGAGCTTTACTGACTCATTTAGACGACTTGGTTTGGCGTTAAACATACTTAAATCGATACCACAGTGCAGTAATTGAACCTTACCTGCGCTGTAATTATTTAGCTTTATCTGCATGTCTTTACATACCGCAACTGAGAAATCACACAGTGATAATTTAAGTTTTAAATCAGAATCGTTCACGTAAACATCGTGACCGTGCCCTATTGAGGACACGCTAACACCTGCAATTTTGCTGGCAACTATTGAATATGTGAGCGGGGCATGCATGAAATGGCAATGTATATGAGAGATTTTACGAGAATGAATTATCTCAGCAATATTCAGTCCATAACCCATTAGCGATACAAGAGAGATAGCGCTAAATTTACTGGCCAATATGCTACTTTTAAGTGCCATAACAGGGTGTTGTAATGCAAAACTAATAGCAGACTGAGTCGATTTTTTTATAACAATAATACGAACGCTATTATCTAAATTGATGCACTCATTCAAGTTTTCGAACGTCAGCACACTTACTTTATGTCCTGCTTTAACTAAAGCATTGATTTCAGTAACGACAAACGTTTCTGATGGAATGTGAAAGCTGGGGACAACAATACCAATATGTTTCATTTTAAAAACTCCAGATAAACTTAATGTTACTTCGCAAGAACTATGCCCTGCAAAAAACGGCTTAAATGAGCATTAAAAAATCAATATGCGAAGATAAATCGCAATATGCAAACCATTAAACAAAAAATCGCCCCGAAGCGTATTAAAATCGTTGGCGCTTATCTTGCGTAGTCTAACTACCTGAGAAAATGAAGGTTACTTAATATGAGCATTGAAGTAAGCGTTATTATTCCTAATTACAACTGTAAACCCTATTTAGCAAAGGCAATATCAAGCATTGTTAGACAAGAGAATATTAGCTACGAAATACTCGTCGTCGATGATGGTTCAACTGACGGCAGTGTCGAATGGTTAGAAAATCTTCAAAAAACACTGCCTGAAATTAGAGTCATTGCACAACCAAATACAGGGGTTGTAAAAGCGAGAAACAGAGCAATATCTGAGGCTAAAGGCGATTACATTGCCTTTTTAGACGCCGATGATTACTGGACAGACGACAAGTTATCCAATCAAATTAACTATATGAAACAAAATAGTGACTGTGTTTTAAGTTTTACTAATTACATGCATGTAAATGAAAAATATGAACCAATTATTGATTGTTTCTCTTATTGGCCGGAGTTCTCAAAATTTATAGATAAAAATAGCACAGGGTATCAAAACCTTAAATCACCTATGGACTTACTCCTATTTGCTAATGTGATAGGCACGTCTTCTGTGGTGGTAAAAAAATCAGCAATCAGCTTCGTTGGAAAGTTTGATACTTCACTCAATAGCGCAAGTGATTGGGATTGTTGGTTAAAATTAGCTCGAATTGGTGATGTTGCATTTTCACTTCAAACATCAATGGGCTATTTAATGAGGGCAGGCTCAATCACAGCAAATAGAAAAAATAGACTTAATGCAATGAAAGTAATCATTTCTCGATGCAAAAACGATACTGGATTTGATACAAAGCTTAAAGCTAAAGCGAGAATGTTAGAGTGTTATGGTGAGTACTACAGGGAAATCGGGCTTAAATTTAAAGCCTTACGTATTACAGCGGCTGCTTTTATGTTATTTCCTCACAAACGAAATTTTCAGCACCTATTACATGATATAAAACAGACGATTAAACCATCGTGAGCAATTTTTATATACCAAAGCCCATTAAATAGCTTACGCAAACCGACTTTTAAAGGCTCAGCATAAAATCCTGAGCCTTTAAGGTTAATCAATGATTAAATCATAACTAAGCATTCTATGATCACTGCCTTTAAAGTCACTCACTGTTAATCTTTGCAAATTAATGCCTTCACTCATTATACAATGATCTATGGCTAAGCCTGTAAAAATAGATCGCCCACGTTCAAAAGGCATAAAGCTCACATACCGCTCACTTTCTCCGTAACACGTTTTACTATCATCCCAATTAAAGTATTGAGACCAAGGGACAATATTTAAGTCACCAGCGATTACCCAAACGCCCTTTTCATTATGTGCTGCCGTGTTTAGTGCTGCTAATAACGTATTTCTATTTTGCCAATGTTGTCTTGACCGTGGGGAAGGAGGATGAGCTACAAAAACCGTGACAATGCGATCTATAAATAAAAACTTCAATTTAATGTAACCTAATCTATCAGCATCCAGTTTAACTTGATGCTTATACACCATAGGTATTCGTGATAAAACAACTATGCCATAGGGAATTCCTTCTATCTCTTCATAGCCAAACATATCAGTTGTACTTAAAAATTGGTTCAGTAAATTACGATTTTTGTCGCTGAATTCTTGTAAAATCAACACATCCCATTTTTTTTGCAACAACGTTGCTAAATGAGTTTCTATATATTTATTACTATAGTTTAAGTTTATTTGCTTAACAGATAATACCGGCCCACTGTAGGATGTTGAGCTAGATAGATTAAATAACACAGGGGTAACCCCTACAATACACACAAGTAGTAATGTGGCTCCTAATTTAAATAGTTTGAGGATAATTAATAGCAGCGCACACACTAACGCAGCTGACAATAATTGTAAGCGCAGAGACACAAACACATCTGCATAAAAATGCCCTAAAGGATTATACGCAAGTGCAATAAATAACAATGCGGCTAACAAAAGAATAATCCGCAAAAAAAATCGTTGCGGATTATTAATACCTAAGGCTCTAAACATAAATTTTTGACCCCGCGAGTGAAAACTTTCAAAGGTTATCGCATTATAAATAACTGTTGTTGTTCGCCTGAATTATATTTCCATGAATATGAAAGTGGCTGAGTAGAGCTATCGTAAAACCAAATTTCGGCTATTAACTCAATATCTTCGCGACTCAACGTAAGCTGTTTTTCAAGCATACTATTGGCCAATGGCCCTCTATAAACGCAGTTATTATAATCTGCCCGCTGTGCTGATATTTTCTTTTGGCATACATTTAAATACGCTCTAACATCTCCCAGTCCAAGATCAACATCAAGATTAAGTGAGTATTTAGTGGAAAGGTTAAATTGTTCATCAATTTGTAAAGCTGCTATTCCTGCAGGTTCATTTGAACTTTCCAAAGGTGGAGATACCGCTGCCTCAGGAGCTTTTGATTCTTCTGAACCCGAGCCGCCACATGCAATTAAACCTAGTGATAACATTGAAATTATAATAGCGTTATTCATTATTGATCCCCTTTTACAACATTATTAATACTGTAATCATTAAACCATTTTGTTTTTTGCGCACCCGATGACTCTGCAAATTCGGCAAAGCTGCCATAGGCATCAGTTATATCAACACCCTCAAGTGGATGAAGCCATTGCATACCAACTTCCATTGCCCAAGGTAAGCCACTTTCACTAAGGAAATACAAACCTTTACTCGGATCGCTCACATCATCAGAGCCAACATAGTTATAAAATGAGGAGTCAAACGCTTCAGTCGGCGTTTGATTTTTGATATGCACTTCCCAGCTTCTGGATTCTTTTCCTACCAAAAAGTCTCCATGATAAAAACCATCTGTTGCAAAAATAAAGGGGTCAAGAAGCGTACCTGGAGAGGCTGTAATTGCTTTTGGTAATTTTAATGGAATGGTCATGCTAAATGTGACTTTAACGTTATCATCACAGTTATTTTCTGTTCTAAAGTATTCACAACCGGACTGTTTAGAAACATACTCCCACGTATCTTGCATAAAAATTAGAATAGCTTCATCGCGGTTTTCTTCTAAATAACGGCCATTTTGCAATTGCCCATCAATAACCAAAGAAATAGCACTCTCATCAACTTCATTTCTTAAAATTGAGAGTGGATTACCATTTACCGTTTCCTTTAGCCTCACAGCAAAGCCATTATGATAGGTCGCACCAATACCTATAAGTTGACCATCTATTTTGTAGCCAACTACACTGCTCCCTTCTATTAACTGAGTCGTTCTGTAATTTAGTACGACATCATTAAAATCGTAATCACCTGCAAACGGCCATTTATCTTCGTAAGCAAGCGTTACCCAATCACTCTCACCTGGATACACAGCACTGGCAAATGTAGTTACTTCGTAATCTTCAACTTCGCCGCCAAGTACTCCCCCTGTTGCGGTGATAAGCGAGGCTTCGGTACCATCAGTTACTCTAAATCGAGCCCATGTTTGGCCTGATTTTGTATTACTAGGAACACTGACCAGAATACTGTTATCACCCTCATTAAGCTGAAGTTTGGTGACCGTTCGTTCATCTTCACTAAATGCTCCGTTTTGATCCCAATCAAACCATGCATATAAAAAGCTAGTCGCTGATGCCCTAACTATGATTTGGCTATCTTGACCTGCAGATATTGCAGTTACAAAACTAACCCCATCATCCGATCCATCAATCGGAAAATTAACTAAATCAGCTTCTGTATTTATATTTTCGCCATCAACAGAATCTCCTAGATAAATTAACTCACTGCCAGTGCTATTAGGATCGAACAGATGCCTAGCGCCACTTTTTTCAAGACTAGTGTTATAAGGTGCTGGTGCATCACCAAAATCAATTGAGCTATCGGTGACTTTAACTTCAGCTATGGCACAACGTGCCCCATCGTTTTGGCTTGATTTAGGGCCTGATGTAAATACGTTAGCAACCGGCGTATAGTCAACAACTGGGCTAATGCTTAAATCAACCTTATGAATTTTACCGCTTTTGTTATTACTGAAATAAAATTGCCCATTAATATCAAAGTATGCAGCTCCAAAAGCCCCAGTATCATCACCAATGTCTACTTGAGTAATAAATCGAGCGGTATTAGCTGCTATGTCTATTTCATGCAAGTCACCATTAGATTCTACAGCGTATAATAAATTACTCTTTGGGTGAAAAGCGAAATCAAATATACCTAGCTTCCATGTATCTGAATCAGGTAGAAGTGTGGCCGTAATAGAGGCATCTAAATCACCATCTAGGTTGATAGAATAAAGACCAAAATTTGGAGTATAAACATAATATGAAGCGCTCTGAGTTCCTTCATCTTCAATGACTTGAATATCACCAACGTAAAAATTTGTTGCAGGAAGACCCACAACATCTAAGCGTTTCATTTCAAAATCATCACCGATTTGCACAACACTACTTGGTAATTGCTTACTAAACCCGTATAAATATTGATCTTTATAATTAAAGCCTATTGCGTTAACACTTTCATTATTAGCCTCATTTGCAAATGTCAGCTCTGTCGTTAAAACGGTAGGTTTAGCAGACACTAAATCTATTCCATACAGTTGTGCTTTTGAGTTTTGCATTAAAAAAGCCTGACTTGGACATTCATCAAATGGCTGACTTAAAACAGCACACGGAACTAGTGATAAAAGTGCTGTGGATAATTGGGTTAATTTCATAATTAGTTGCCCTTATTTATTAAGTAAATAAATCAGTGCAGACTTCATTCCAAAATTTAGTACATTGAATTCTTTATAAAAAAATAAAATAGAGCGATTTCTATGCATGTTGCAACTCTATTAATTTGCATTATGCGAATTAATACCGTGTTTATAAAATAGATATGACGGAAAAAGTTCTAAGCATAAGAGGTGTTAAAATCATTAGTATCGCAAATAATCCAGCTAGCTTATGAATTCTATAAATACCAAGATCTTAACTTTTCATCTAACCATAGGTGCTTTTTAAAATTAAAATGCCCTTAGGTAATCTATCTTCCTTGTTTGTCAGCGCTTTATCTGTAAGCTTTATTAGGTGTGCGAGAATCACTGTTATTTAAATAAAATATTCCCTTATACTTTGGGAAACTAACTCATTAGGTTATTTACATGTTTGATCACGTAAAAAGAGATTGGCTCTCTAATGTTCGTGGCGATGTGCTTGCTGGTATTGTTGTGGCGCTTGCCCTAATACCTGAAGCGATTGCCTTTTCTATTATTGCCGGTGTTGATCCAAAAGTAGGTTTATACGCCTCATTTTGTATCGCCGTTATTATTGCCTTTGTAGGCGGACGTCCTGGCATGATATCGGCGGCCACCGGTGCAATGGCACTGTTAATGGTGACGCTAGTTAAAGATCATGGTTTGGAATACTTACTGGTTGCTACCTTACTCACTGGTGTACTACAAATATTTGCAGGCTTTTTAAAGCTCGGTGAATTAATGCGGTTTGTATCGCGCTCTGTTGTAACAGGGTTTGTAAACGCGCTGGCGATTTTAATATTTATGGCGCAGTTACCTGAGCTGACTAATGTTACTTGGCATGTCTATGCGATGACCACAGCGGGCTTAGGTATTATTTACTTATTCCCATATATTCCAACTATTGGAAAAATACTTCCCTCTCCTTTAGTGTGTATTGTTGTTATTACACTGGTTTCAATATTTTTGAGTCTTGATATAAGAACCGTTGGCGACATGGGCGAACTGCCAGACACTCTACCTATATTCTTATGGCCCGATGTACCGCTAACACTCGAAACACTGCAAATTGTTTTACCGTATTCAATTGGTCTTGCTGTTGTCGGCTTACTTGAGTCAATGATGACCGCCACTATTGTTGATGACTTAACTGATACAACGAGCGATCGTAATAAAGAATGTAAAGGCCAAGGTATTGCTAATATTGGCGCAGGCTTATTTGGTGGTATGGCGGGTTGCGCTATGATTGGGCAATCAATTATTAACGTTAAATCGGGGGGGCGCGGCAGGCTTTCTACCTTTATTGCAGGCTCTTTTTTAATCATCATGGTGGTGTTTTTAGATGAGTGGCTGCGTTTAATTCCTATGGCTGCCCTAGTTGCCGTAATGATTATGGTATCGATTGGTACGTTTTCGTGGACCTCTGTTAAGGATTTAAAAAAGAACCCGCTTTCATCAAACATAGTGATGATTTCCACCGTTATTGTAGTGGTTGCCACGCATAACCTAGCCATTGGCGTTTTAGTTGGTGTGTTGTTAGCTACGTTGTTTTTTGCCAATAAAATTGGTCGCTTTATGGTGGTTAAAACCAAGCATGATGAAAGCAACGATAAAATAACCTATGAAGTCGTTGGCCAAGTATTTTTTGCCTCAGCTGAGCAATTTATTGCATCGTTCGATTTTAAAAATGCAGTTTCTAACGTCGTAATTGATTTAACCCATGCACATTTTTGGGATATAACTGGTGTATCGTCACTCGACAAGGTGGTTATTAAATTTAGACGTGAAGGCGCAACGGTTAATATTATTGGTATGAATAGCGCAACCGAAACTGTAATTGATAAATTTGGTGTGCATAACAACCCTGAAGAAGTCGAAAAACTACTTGGCGGACATTAAGGAGAATGCAATGACTAAAATAATTACCTATGTAGATGGCTCAGCCATTACTAAAAATGTAACCGACGCTGCTATTTGGGCTTCAAAAAAGCTAAATAAACCAATTAGCTTTGTACATACAATTGAAAAAACGCAGCGAACAAATGTTGGTGACTACTCTGGTAGTATTGGGCTTGGTGCACAGTCAACACTTCTTGATGAAATGACTAAGCTTGATGAACAACGCTGCAAAGTAAATTTAAAAATGGCTGACGAATTATTAAACTCAGTAAGTGAGCATGCTAAATCGGCAGGTATTACTAATTTTGAATTAATGAAGCGCCACGGTGATTTGCTCGATACCGTTATAGACTTAAAAGACGACACACGCCTTATTGTTATTGGCCAAAATGGTGCTGGACATAGTAATAGCTTTGCGGTGCTGGGCTCACATATAGAAACCTTAGTGCGTAATGCAACACAACCTATTTTGCTTATTCCAGAAACATTTAAACAACCTAAATCATTTATGATTGCGTACGACGGCCGCGAAACAGCCGACAAAGCGCTACAACAAGTGATTGATGGCGGCTTGTTACATGGTTTGCATTGCCATTTAGTGAGTATTAAAAACAACGAAAAAGACCTTGAAGAAAAATTTGTTAATGCACAGCACAAGCTTATCAGTATGGACTTTGAAGTGTCGGCAAGCTTTTTAGAGGGCAATATTTTTGACTCGTTAATGCAATATAAAGAGCAAAATAATGTAGAACTAATTGTAATGGGTGCATTTGGGCACTCTAAACTAAGGCAGTTTTTTGTGGGCAGTAACACCATTAAAATGCTCGAAAACAGCGATGTGCCTGTGGTTATTTTAAAATAAGTAGCTATTTTAAATAAGTTTAAAATCAATCTTAAAAGCCTAAAATCACTTAACTGATTTTAGGTTTTTGTTTTTGGCTTAGCTTCAAACTTTTCAAATAAAAACTGAATAAACGACGTGACCTTTTGAGCCACAAACTTTCTATGCGGATAAATAGCAAATAAGCCAAACTCAAAGGTTTTATAGCCTTGCATAACCTGCACAAGCTTGCCCGATGCAATATCGTCTCTCACCACTATTTCAGGGATTAAGCCAATACCGCCACCCGCTACAACCACCTCTTTTACTGCTTGCGGGTTATTAACCGAAACACGCGAGTTTACGTTTGCCGTTAATGCCTCACCAGTAGGTGAAACAAGTGGCCAATGGCGACCTATTTTAAAGTTGCTATCAATCACCGTAGCGTGCTGCTCAAGCTCTTCAACACTCGCTGGTGCGCCAAAACGCTGAATGTATTCGGCTGATGCACATAAAATTAAAGGGTAACTGGTAATTTGCCGTGCAATTAAATTAGAGTCAGACACACTGCCAATTCTTATTGCTAAATCAACCCCCTCTTCTAGCAAATCAATTGTTTTGTCTGAAAGCACTAAATCAATACTTAAATCAGGATAACGGCTCAGTAATTCAGGCATTAACGGCGCAAGGTTTGATTCACCAAACGACACCGGCGCACTCACCCGAAGTTTGCCGCTGGCAAGTGCTGTTTGACCCGATAAGTTATCGAGCATTTCGCTGTAGCTTTCAATTACAGGCACTACGCTTGTGTAATAACTTTGCCCCGCTTCGGTAATTGAAATTCTGCGCGTGGAGCGGTTAAATAATCTAACCCCTAAGTCTTCCTCTACAATGCCCACATATTTACTTACCAGTGCCTTTGAAAGCCCTAGCCTGTCGCCTGCGGCTGTAAAAGAGCCTGTTTCAACAACCGCGATGATTGTTTTAATGCCAATAATAGTATCCATGATTGTCAATATAGCATTGACATTTATTCCTTACTAGCTCGGTTTTTCAAAACCCATAATGATGAAAGAATAGCGTTATTAAAAATCACTATTCAAATTAAAAAAACAGGACAACCCATGAGCAATCTAACGCTATACCGTTTTACTTTATCTGGTCATTCACATCGTGCAGAGCTATTTACATCGCTTTTAAAGCTTAATGTAAATATGGTTGATGTTGCATTGCAAAACGGCGCACAAAAGCACGCTGACTTTTTAAATATGAATATTTTTGGACAAGTACCCGTACTTAAACATAACGATGACGTAATTAACGATTCAAACGCTATTTTAATGTACTTAGCACAAAAGTTTGATGCTAACAGAACTTGGTATCCAGAAGATATTACTGTTCAAGCGCAAATTCAGCGCTGGTTGAGTGTTGCAGCGGGGCTTGTGGCGTCAGGTCCGTGTTCGGCGCGTTTAGTTACTGTATTTGGCGCAAAGCTTGATCATCAAAACGCGATAAACATTGCCCACACATTATTTAAAACAATGGATGCACACTTACAAAACCGTGAATACTTAGTAGGCACTCAGCCTACTATTGCCGACATTGCCAACTTTTCATACATAGCACACGCACCAGAGGGCGGTGTATCACTTGAACAATACCCAAATATTTTAAGATGGCTAAACAACGTTCGTAAACTTGACGGCTTTATAGCAATGCCTGAAACAAAAGCAGGTTTACTCGCTTAGTTTTAAGTTTTTAATACTGTTTTAAAAGAGGCTATTGAGCCTCTTTTTTTGTGCTTGTTTAAGTGATATTTGAGATTCAGTGATAATATTTATAATTGGTAATAGGTTACGGGATTTGCTATTAATACATATTCACAATATAGGGACATTGTCATGTGAAAATTAGAGAAATGTCCTTTGATAAACGGTTAGATATTCAGTTCAATCATCAAAGAGCTATTTATGAATCACGTAGAAGAATATAAAAAGTGGAACCATGTTCCCAATGATGCTGAACCAAAATGGTTTAGAAATAGAGGCTTCTCTTTTGAGGCTATATTGAAAGAGTGCTTACTAGAACAGGGGTTAGAGCCACGCTCTGGTTACAAAACCGAGGGAGAGCAAATTGATGGTTCTTTTTTCTTAGATGGTAGTATTTTTCTACTTGAAGCTAAATGGCATAAAGATCCTCTTCCTGCATCATCAATTTATCAGTTTAAGGGAAAAGTTGACGGAAAGCTTTTTGGGACATTAGGTATATTTATATCCATGTCAGGCTATTCTAAAGATGCTGTAGATGCGCTGACGTTAGGGAAGTCCTTAAATATAATTCTATTTGGTAAAGAAGATATAGATGCAGCTATTTTAGGAACGAGAGGTTTCAGAAACATTCTAAAAGAAAAGTTACGAATAGCGGCAGAAAAAGGAATTGTTTATCATTCAAGCGAAGTGGAATTAGTTTCGAAAGATGGTCACACCACTATCGATTCTTTTACTTATGACAACACGTCTTCAAACATAGTAAAACAAGATTTAAATTTTGATTTAACATCAGATTTAGTTGTTATTTGTGAAGGTAATTCAGATCGAGAATTGATATCAATACTTATAACAAGGATACTCAATCAATATGCTCTTTCAAAAAAAGTAAATATCATTGTTGCAATGGGTAAAATGATTATCCCCAGAGTTGCAAACGCAAGCTCCAATATCATGACTAAAGCACCTGTTTTAATTATAACTGACTCTGATAATGAACATGACAGAACTTTAGATATGCTTAACCGAGGTGTCGAATTAGATAGCTGGCAATATTCAATTCCGGACCCTTCAATTGAAACGTGGATTGGAGTAGATCGAAAAGAGTTTATGCGTAGCTATAAAGGTGATGAAAGAAAGGTTATGCTGCATAAACTCGCTAATAATATAAATCTAGACGAATTGGCTTCTAAAGATAATTCATTCAGATCTTTCTATGAATGGGTTAAAAATGCCTAACAGGATATGAGCAATTACAAAATGTCGTTTTATAGTTAATTTCAGCTGTTAGAGTTATTCTACAACCTTGCCATGTTTTCTTTCATAATATAGATGTATACTCAACTTAATACGTTATCAAAAGGTGATTGTGATGAATAAGAAAGTAGAAGCTTACGGCGTTTCAGCAGTTGCTAGACCTAAGATTAAAGCAACTAAAATTTTAGATTTATCTGGGGAATCAGGTAAGCAAATTGTAAAATCTGAAGCTAAACTAGCTATAAGAACGCACAGAAAAACATTTACTAAATTGGCTCATATGTAATGGAAATAATTTGCTTTCCATTTGAAAGGGTTATTGAAATTAATGCTTTTATTTTAGAAAGTGAACCCGGTATGAAAGGTGCTGTCGACATTCCTAAATTACAGGGTGCTTTAGGGCGAATAGATAATGCAATTATCTACGATGGATTGGATGATGTATTTGAAATAGCAGCTAAATATACAGCAAGTATAGCTATAGCTCATGCATTGCCTGACGCAAATAAACGAACAGGGCTAGTTGTTGGTCTAGAGTACTTGTCATTAAATGAATACGAATTAACTAGCGATAACGATTTAATAGCTGATGCTGTAAAAGATTTAGTTATCGGTGAAATTAGTGAAAATGATTTTGCTGATGTATTGTATGCACAGTATTTTCAAGAAAACCCTACCAATAAAAATACATAATCGGATAGCTAAATAGTCATTAACTAAAACAGTATTAATTCCATTTTGGGCTTCGCAAATTTTTACACCTCAAGTGCAATTTTATCCCATAGCTCTATATTAATAACTACAGCTCTAAATCAAGCTCCTCGATGCCTTTAGCAGGTACGGCGCAGCAAATTAGCGCTTGCCCTGCCTCTACTGGGTAACTTACGTTATTACGATATACCACAGCGCCTGCGTTTATTTTTACGGCGCAACTGCCGCAGCTGCCGTTTCGACAGCCAAACTCAGGTTCTAAACCATGGGATTCGGCTACATTAAGTATAGTGTTGTCGCCTTTGTTCCAGCGCTGTTCAAAGCCCGATTTACTGAATTTAATTACGGTGTTGTCAGCTTCCTCAGTGCTAATTTCTTTGCTTTTATTAGGCGCTTCGTTTGTGTTAAGTACTTTGCGCTTAATACTGGAGGGTCCAAATGCTTCAGCAAATATGTTTTTATCTTGCACACCGAGCAATAACAGTTCGTTATATACGTGCTGCATAAACGCATCAGGTCCGCATAAAAAGAACTCGTAATCATCAAGTGGTAAATAGTATCTAAACACATCCGCATTTATGCGCCCTTTTAAATGAAAGCTCTCATCTTTTAAATTAGAGCCACCGCCTTGTTTTTCATCAAGCTCAGGCTGCGATAAAAGTGAGTAGTAATCAATTGCCCCGCCACTCGTATCTGCAAGCGTTTTTAGCTCGTTATAAAACGCACGCTGTTGGGTATTTTTAGCACTATGGAAAATATGCAAAGGGCGTGTATAGCGGGTTCTTAACCCTTCATTGGCAATGTATTTAGCCATTGAGATCATAGGTGTAATACCTATTCCACCACCAATGAGTACCGCAGGTTTAGTATTGGTTGAGTCAATAAAAAATTGCCCTTGTGGGTATTTAGCTAAAATAACGCTCCCGAGTTTTACATTATTATGAAAGTAGTTAGAAACCTCGCCATTTAGCTCTTTTTTAATCGATAACCGATAAAATAGTTCATGAGGGCTTGATGAAACGGTGTAGGTTCTAATAACGACTTTGCTATTACTGTTATTACCACTACTTTTACTTTGTATTTGTACGGTTAAATGCTGCCCAGCTTTAAATGGTAACAAGGTTGTATTGTTATGCCCTTCTAAATAAAAGGAGATAATTACATTACTTTCTTTAATTATTTTAGTTACTTTTAAAGGCTGCCAAGTATGTTTTAGTTTTTCGGCTTGTTTGTTTTTATCAGCCTCAAGCCACGTGCCCGTCATTTTAGTGTTAGGGGAATAAGCATCAAATTTAGCACTAAACGGGAGTAAGTTTTTAAGCCACATTCCTTTAGTGAGGGTAAATTTCCAGCCTCGGTCTGCGCCAATAAAGCCCTCTAACTCTGGATGCCCGTCCCATAAAATTTCAACGCTGCCGGTAAGCATTAATACATTACCCGTGTCAAAATCAGGAAATAACAAACCTGCTTTTGGGTTTAATAAAAAGTTACCCAAGGTATTAAAAAAATTGTTACCTGCGTAATCAGGAATCGTTAATGTATTGCCTTCTCGCTTTACAAAGCCCGGCAACCCACCACGGTGAGAAACATCAACCCCTTCAATTTTTGGATTGTTTTTTGCAGTTATAAAGCTTGAAACAAAAAATGTATCGGTGGTGTCAATTAACGCAACTGCTGCGTTATCAAGTGTATTAAATTCAACTTTTTGTACTGCACTACTTTTAACTAAAGGATCTCTATTAAACGTTAAGTCGCGCGTTTGAATATACTGCGGGCAATTTCCAAAGGATTGATCAACATTAAAACTCACTTTATTATCACTAATTACCTCACCTACGCGCACATTTAAACGATTACGCCTACGCGTGCTTAGCTCAATGCCTAATAAACCAATTGGCGAGCCGGCAATATTTAACGTGCCATGTAAGGGGTCGTTTTTATCAACCGCGTGGGTCATTAATAACGACCTAGGTGTGGGGGCGCTTAAAAAGCCTGACTGTCCTGAAACAATAGATACCCACACATCGGCGTTTTCATCAACACTGCCTGCAACCACGAACGGTAACTGCTCAAAAAATGCTTGATGCTGCTCTGGCATAAATGAGCGCACGGCACGTTTGCCAAATGTTGCCATTATTTCTCGTTTACCGAGTTTGTCTTGTATTGCCAGCTCGCCTTCGTGAAACGGTGAAGCATCTATTGAGTTTGTGTTTATCATTTTGCTCGTAATTCGTGTGCGTATTTTATGGGTTAAATTTAACGCAATACACACTCAATGATAATGAGTGTTTTATTGACTGATAATGCACAAAACAATGACAATACTTGCACCCTCTTAGTGCTAGGCGCGCACCAAAATATAACAAAACGGGTTTTATCCTCACTCTAAAAATACATTAAATACTATTTAAACAATAACTTAAAAAACTGGCTGTATTTTTGCAAACATTCTATTAACAAGCCCGTTTTACTTACGGCAAAAATTTAGGTTGTGAGCACAATAGCTATTAGCAACCACCGGCAAAGAAGCCCGCACACAGTTATGCATAATGCGTATTTGTGGCGGGCTTTTTTGTTAATTGTATTTAAACCGTCACTTTAAGGAATGCCCTATGCAAACCTCGCAAAAAATACTCATTATTGGTAATGGTATGGTCGGACACCACTTTGTTGAGCAAATGCGCCAAAGCGATGCCAACGCAGACATTACTGTACTTTGCGGAGAAGCAAATCTTGCATACGATCGCGTGTACTTATCAAGTGTATTTGATGGCAAAACAGCTGCCGATTTAGCACTTACCACTCACGACAACTACAAACAGCTTAATATTAATGTGCATACCAGCCAGTGGGTTGAAGGCATTGATAGAACAGCAAAAATAGTGACCACATTAACCGGTGAGCAATACCCATACGACAAACTGATACTCGCGACAGGTTCATTTCCGTTTGTGCCGCCTATAAAAGGGAACGACCAACCCCATTGTTTGGTGTATCGCACATTAGAAGATTTAGAACAAATAAAAGCCAGTGCCGCTGTAAGCAAAAGCGGTGTTGTTATTGGTGGTGGTTTGCTGGGGCTTGAAGCCGCAAACGCAATTAAGCAACTAGGGCTTGATACCCACGTAGTTGAATTTGCGCCGCAACTTATGGCTGTTCAACTTGATGGACAAGGCGGTACGCTACTAAAAAATAAAATAGAAAAACTCGGCGTAACGGTACACACATCAAAAGCGACCAGCGAAATAGTAAAAGGCGAAACCAGTCGCTTTAGATTAAATTTTTCGGATGAGTCATTTTTAGAAACAGATCTGATTTTGTTCTCTGCCGGTATTCGCCCGTATGATCAGCTAGGTAAAATTGCTGATTTAGAACTGGGTGAGCGCGGCGGTATTATTATTAATAACCAATGCCAAACGTCAGATCCTGATATTTTAGCCATTGGTGAATGTGCCCTGTGGGACAAAAAACTATTTGGCTTAGTAGCACCGGGTTACAACATGGCGCGCGTTGCAGCGAGTCAATTAAGTGGCGGCGAGCTTGAGTTTTTAGGTGCTGATATGAGCACAAAACTTAAGTTACTAGGCGTAGAAGTAGGCTCAATTGGAGACGCTCATGCAAAAACGCCAGACTGTAAAGAACTTATATACCAAGACGCTATTCGCGGCTGCTATAAAAAAATTATACTAAGTGAAAAAGGCGATAAATTACTGGGCGCTGTACTAGTTGGCGATACCAGCGATTACGATACTTTATTGCAGTACATGCTTAACGACATGGACTTACCAGAAAACCCTGAGTGTTTAATTTTACCAGACAGCGGCGGCGCGCCGTCGTTATCGGGCAGTGCCCTACCCGATACCGCCACTATTTGTTCGTGTCACAATGTGAGTAAAGGCGACATTGTAGGTGCAATTGATGGCGGCTCATGCAATTTAGCCTCTGTAAAATCATGTACTAAAGCAGCAAGTGGCTGTGGTGGTTGTGCAGCGTTATTAAAATCTGTTGTTGATAACGAATTAGCAAGTCGCGGTGTTGAAGTAAACAACCATGTATGTGAGCACTTTGCATATTCACGCCAAGAACTACTGCACATGGTAAAAGTTGAAAGCATTAAAAGCTTTGATGACTTACTAACTAAACACGGCAACGGTCATGGCTGTGAAATATGTAAACCTGCCATTGGCTCTATTTTAGCCTCAACATGGAACGACTTTATTTTAGAACCCGCTCATGTTGGCTTACAAGACACTAACGATACGTACCTAGCGAACATGCAAAAAGATGGTTCGTACTCTGTAGTACCGCGTATTGCTGGCGGCGAAATTACCCCCGACAAACTCATTATAATAGGACAAGTAGCAAAAGACTTTAACCTGTACTGCAAAGTCACTGGTGGTCAGCGTATTGATTTATTTGGTGCGCGCTTAGAAGAGCTTCCTGTTATTTGGGAGCGACTTATAGAAGCCGGATTTGAGACAGGTCATGCTTATGGTAAGTCTCTTAGAACCGTTAAATCGTGTGTGGGTAGTACGTGGTGTCGTTATGGTGTGCAAGACAGCGTTGGACACGCAATAGAAATAGAAAACCGCTACAAAGGGTTACGTGCGCCGCATAAATTTAAAATGGCGGTATCGGGTTGTACCCGCGAATGCGCCGAAGCACAAAGTAAAGATATTGGCATTATAGCTACCGAAAACGGCTGGAACTTATACGTGTGTGGTAATGGCGGTATGCGCCCTCGCCACGCCGATTTATTTGCAACCGATTTAGACACGCCAACACTGATTAAATACATTGACCGCGTAATTATGTTTTACATTAAAACAGCTGACAAATTACAGCGTACGTCGGTATGGATGGAAAATCTTGAAGGCGGTTTAGACTACCTTAAAAGCGTAGTCATTGACGACAGCTTAGGCATTTGCGACGAGCTAGAAGCGCAAATGGAGTTAATTACACAAACCTATGCGTGTGAGTGGAAAAAAGCGATTGAAAGCCCAGATGCAGCCAAACGATTCCGCCAGTTTGTTAATAGCCCCGAAACCGACGACAACATATTATTTGTGCAAGAGCGTAACCAAATTCGCCCAGCTACAGAAGCCGAAAAACGTGAGCAACGTAATACACAAAACCGTATTCCAGTAATGGAAGTTGAAGAGGAGCAAGCTGATGTCTTGGCATAATATTGGAACAATCGACAACCTAGTGGCTAATAGCGGTGTATGCGCATTAGTTAATAATCAGCAAGTGGCTATTTTTTACATTCCACAAAATCCAACGGCTGTGTTTGCCATTAGCAACTACGACCCGATTGGCAAAGCCAATGTATTATCGCGTGGCATTATTGGCTCAATCGACAATAAATTAGTTGTTGCATCGCCTTTATATAAGCAACACTTTTGCCTAGAAACAGGCGAATGTTTAGAAGCACAAGCAATACACTTACCGGTTTTTAGTGCAAAAATTGAAGACGGCAGTGTATTTATAAGCTCTGTACCAAAAGTTACAACAGCTGTGGCTTAGGGGAATAGTATGAGTGTATTGTCTTATTTTTCGGGTATTGAAAACGTGTGGCTAAATAAGCTTGTTACTAAGTTAACAAGCTCAAATGATCGCAGCGTCAAAAGCGGCAACGTTTATATAATTGGTGCGGGCCCAGGAGACGCAGAGCTAATTACTGTAAAAGCGCAGCGTTTAATTAATACCGCCGATGTTGTTTTATATGATTGGTTAGTAAGCGATGATTTATTAAAAACGCTTCCTAAAAAAGCACAGCGAGTATTTGTAGGTAAACGTGCGGGTAAGCATTCGATGACCCAAGCTAACATTTGCGAACTACTGGTTAAATACGCGCAACAAGGCTTAAATGTAGTGCGTTTAAAAGGCGGCGATCCGAGTATATTTGCACGTATTAACGAAGAAGCCGATGCGCTTAGTAAGCATAATATTAATTTTGCTATTGTTCCGGGTGTCACAACGGCTTGTGCTACTTCCGCTTATACGGGTATTCCGCTCACTGCACGCGATGTAGCACGCAGTGTTACGTTTTTAACGGCGCAGTTTGCCGATCCTAACAAGCAACCTCATTGGCAAAATTACGCGTTTATGCCTGGAAACAACAACCCCACTTTAGTGGTTTATATGGGGCTTTCGCGCTTACAAACGCTAAGTAATGGTTTGCAATCAGTGGGCTGGCCAAGCAATACACCCATTGCACTAATAGAGAACGCTACTACCACTAAGCAAAAGGTAATTACTAGTACGCTTGAACTGATAGTAAATGAGCATGCTAAACACAACCTTCAAGGCCCTACCCTTATTATGATTGGTGAAGTAATAAATCATAAAATGGCAATTAGTCCTGAGTTATTAAACAGTATAAATGTTAACGCATGATACAAAATGAATAATGCACTTTTCGCGCTTACTATCTCCCCAGGAGTAAGCGCTTTTTTTGTTTTTAATTTGGGTTCAAGTTGTGTGCAATAACATGTTTAAATGCACCAAATAAGTTAAAAGTAATGGTAAGTTAAATTATAGAAACACAGTGACAAACAAAAATAACACTTTAAGTAATTGTATTAGCTTGATTTTAAATTCAATGATGAAATTTCTTAATGATTGGAACAATGGTTGCACTTTAAAAACAAAAAAGTGTGGAATAATACCAATGGCGACAAGCAATCCTCTCACAAAACAGTTTTTATTAGCGGCTAAATATCAAGAAATACACGCGCTAAAGCAATTACAAAACAGTTGTGCCTCGCTTACTAAATTAGGCGATTTTGTACATCAGTTACAAAAAGAGCGCGCGATGAGTAATATATTTTTAGCCTCAAATCGTGAACGTTTTAAAACCCAGTTACAAGAGCAAATTCCTTTAAGCAACAGCGCACAAACTGCATTTTATGATTCTCTTAAACAAACATTTATAAAAGACAACGCCGATACTGGTCATACTCGGTTATTTAATTTAATTACCTATAGCCTGCAAACACTTGAGGCATTGCCCGTACTACGCAACCAAATAGCACACCAAAACATTAGTGCAGTGCATGCTACGCAGTCGTTCACGCAGTTAATTGCTAGTTTACTCAATATTATTTTAGAAGCCGCAGACGGCGCAAGCGATCCTAAAATAACCCGCCTATTAGTTGCATTTTTTAACTTTATGCAAGGCAAAGAATACGCAGGACAAGAGCGAGCATGTGGTGCACAAGCATTTGCAGCGAGTAAATTTACCACTGAGCAAAAACAACAACTCGCGCATTTTGTACAAGAACAAAACCACAGTTTTGACTTTTTTAATGAGTACGCCGATGCGCACCTTTTAAAATGCTTTGCCACGTTAACAACACATCAGGTTAATAATCAGGTAGAGCAACTTAGAAGTTTACTGCAAAAACTCGATGACGAGAACGCCCAACCGCTCTCACAACTGAGTGAAGTATGGTACGAAGTAACCACCACGCGCATAGATATAATGCACAAAATTGAACAAAATATAGCAGATCAA
Organism: Pseudoalteromonas sp. 20-92; assembly: GCF_030847595.1. Lineage (NCBI taxonomy): Bacteria > Pseudomonadati > Pseudomonadota > Gammaproteobacteria > Alteromonadales > Pseudoalteromonadaceae > Pseudoalteromonas > Pseudoalteromonas sp. 20-92. The sequence goes on along the minus strand of NZ_JANJGQ010000005.1, from coordinate 194,514 downwards.
TTAATTGATACCGCAGCAATGCAAATAGCCTGTGCTCAACGCAGTTTAAATACCAATAAGCAGGTACTTAACAATATGGCAGAGCAACACATAGCCCCGACTTTTGGGCAATTAGCCATTAAGCAACCAGAGCCAGAAGTAAGCCAAAATATAGCGGCCGATAAGCTCAATAGTAATAAAAGTATGTATGATTTAATTATCGAGCAAAGCCAGCATATTAAACAAATAAACCAAGCGTTACTTGACGCTAAAAAAGTTATTAGTGAGCAAAAGGTCATTCACCAAGCCAAGTACATACTTATTGAGCAATTAAAACTCACTGAAGAACAAGCCCATAAACAACTTCAAAAGCAAGCGATGAATTCACATAAAACGTTATACAGCGTAGCGCAAACAATTGTGGAACTGAGTGATTGAAAAACGTCTCTGATACCAATCCGCAATAAATAATTAAGCGAATTTGTATAGGAGCATAATAGATTAAAGAAACTTCGTATAATTTATACTTCCCTGACCTAAAGTTAGCGACGTAATTAAGTAACCCTTCATTTTGACAACCATAAACGATTTACTCATGCAATTTCCTAACTCCATAACTTTTTAAGCTGCCTGCGTGGCAGTGAACAAATGGCTTTGCAATCTTTCGTTATATCGCTGTTTCTAAGCTGCCTGCGTGGCAGTGAACGTTGTAACCACTTTATAAGGAGCCTTCAAAATTTTCTAAGCTGCCTGCGTGGCAGTGAACTTAATAACGGTCAAAACCAAGCTTCTAGGGTATTTCTAAGCTGCCTGCGTGGCAGTGAACACATATACAACATCGTTTCACGGCTCAGTACCTTTCTAAGCTGCCTGCGTGGCAGTGAACTTGAGGGTAATGGTTTGATGGACTACTTTAGCTTTCTAAGCTGCCTGCGTGGCAGTGAACGCATCCTCCATAGCTAATTTTATTTTGTACTTTTTCTAAGCTGCCTGCGTGGCAGTGAACCAGAAAAAACAACGCGGGCCGTTTGCTTTTTATTTCTAAGGCAGTGAACGAAGAATTGGAGCTTTTAGCTGTTGTTTCAATTTTCTAAGCTGCCTGTGTGGCAGTGAACATTTAGAGAGCACCAACCGTACATTTACAACTTTTCTAAGCTGCCTGTGCGGCAGTGAACGTTATTGATAATCGCGGTTTGGTTTATTGGTTTTTCTAAGCTGCCTGTGTGGCAGTGAACCCATACAAGCTGCTATTTACGCTTAGCATGGATTTCTAAGCTGCCTGTGTGGCAGTGAACTCATCGGCGGCGACGATAACGGCGGTGGCGGTTTTCTAAGCTGCCTGTGTGGCAGTGAACAAGCATAGCAGCGGCGGCAAAGGTGTGAATATTTTCTAAGCTGCCTGTGTGGCAGTGAACCGGTAATGCGTGGCGCGGTATTCAAGTTATTTTTTCTAAGCTGCCTGTGTGGCAGTGAACCCAGTTGCCGTGTTTAATAAAATTCTGCAAATTTTCTAAGCTGCCTGTGTGGCAGTGAACCAGATCTATTTATTCCGTTAGCCGCATCTTCTTTTCTAAGCTGCCTGTGTGGCAGTGAACACCGGCTTGAAAATCAAGAAACACCGCGACAGTTTCTAAGCTGCCTGTGTGGCAGTGAACATAACTAAGCCATCAAGTGACGATCATATTAATTTCTAAGCTGCCTGTGTGGCAGTGAACACTGATAGTTGCCGAGCTTTGGTGTTGCTGTATTTCTAAGCTGCCTGTGTGGCAGTGAACATATCTCAGGTGTTACCGCCAACTATTCGAGATTTCTAAGCTGCCTGTGTGGCAGTGAACGAAGGCAGTCGTTTCAATGGTGGTCGCTTTACTTTTCTAAGCTGCCTGTGTGGCAGTGAACCTATAAGCGGGGCTTAACGCTTCAATTGCACCTTTCTAAGCTGCCTGTGTGGCAGTGAACGTAAATATCTGTGGGGTTGTTTCTAATATTATTTTTCTAAGCTGCCTGTGTGGCAGTGAACACCTGCAACACTGCGTCCACGTAAGCACCACTTTTCTAAGCTGCCTGTGTGGCAGTGAACTGGACACAGCTCAATTAACAATCCCTACAACGTTTCTAAGCTGCCTGTGTGGCAGTGAACAGCTAGCCATTCGCCAAACACTTCGTTTTCAATTTCTAAGCTGCCTGTGTGGCAGTGAACTGTAGCTAATAACCAAGATGATTGGCTAGCATGTTTCTAAGCTGCCTGTGTGGCAGTGAACTTTTGCTAGTTCGGCGCGTACTTTTGCCCACTTTTCTAAGCTGCCTGTGTGGCAGTGAACGATACTGTAAATAATGTTCTTTTCTTGAAAATTTTCTAAGCTGCCTGTGTGGCAGTGAACTAAAGATATGACGCTAGCTAAGGCCACTAAGCTTTTCTAAGCTGCCTGTGTGGCAGTGAACTGTTAATTTTCGCTCCCCCCCTATTAGTATACTTTCTAAGCTGCCTGTGTGGCAGTGAACTATGTAAAGAAAGTACTTCTTCAGCTTATAATTTTCTAAGCTGCCTGTGTGGCAGTGAACCAAAGTGTATTTTGTCATACGTCAAATTTACTTTTCTAAGCTGCCTGTGTGGCAGTGAACAAGTAAGTTTTTGCAGGGTTTAAAAGGTATCGTTTCTAAGCTGCCTGTGTGGCAGTGAACCCCTAAGTTATTGATCAGTCCAACCCTATAAGTTTCTAAGCTGCCTGTGTGGCAGTGAACTTATAATAGAAAGAGCGGCAGAAGCGCAAAATTTTCTAAGCTGCCTGTGTGGCAGTGAACCCCCACTCAAAACCCTGCGCTATTTCGCTCATTTTCTAAGCTGCCTGTGTGGCAGTGAACCCGAGCCAAACGCCAACCCAAACACCGCCAGCTTTCTAAGCTGCCTGTGTGGCAGTGAACATCAGCGAGGCAGCATACTACCTTTCTTTAAATTTCTAAGCTGCCTGTGTGGCAGTGAACATAGCCACGTATGCGAACCATCAATTCAATACTTTCTAAGCTGCCTGTGTGGCAGTGAACACAGCTTTAAGGTGCGTACTAAAAATTTATCATTTCTAAGCTGCCTGTGTGGCAGTGAACAATAGAATACCGATAAAAAAATAAGTTACAACAATCAAATAGGTTATTTTTGGCAATTTAACCTAAAATTTTTGATGGTTTGTAACTTATTGTTTTTAAATTATATTTTTAAAGAGCAAAAATAAGGGTTAAAAGTGCGGTACGCTTACCCAGTTACTTATATCTTTATGGTTTGCGTTTAAACCATAACAATTTACATGTCCTTTTTGCGGGTTCTCAAGCTCTATTCTTTTAATAAATAAAGGAAACTTTATATTTTGCGCAGGATCACGTTGTTTTGTTTTTTGGCTTTCTAACCATATAAAAGGGCGTGTTGACCTTGCTTTAGGCTTACTTTTTTCAAGTGATAATAAGCATTCTTCCAAAGGTTGCCCTGATTTTTCAGACCAGTATTTCGCTTTAGCTTGCATCTTTTTTTCAATACTGGCCTCCCCTTTTACATGCTCTCGAATAAAACACACATGCGTTATTTTCTCTGGTACTGGTTTAATCGACTTAATGTGTACGTAATCTTTAAATCGACTTAGCCAAGTTGATATATTTAGCTCATTTAACTGTATTTCAGTTTTAGCAAATAACCTTAACTGATCCCCTAATGGAAATAACTTTTCGCCATAGCGAGAAAATGCCACAGCAACGGCCGATTCATTTTCTCCTATTTTGTTATCAACAAGTGCAATATGAATTTGCTGATATATTTTTTGCCAAAGGAACCCCAAATTTGCTTCAGCATCGGGGAGAAGCGTTATTTCGAGATAATATTTCATATTAATTTATTCCCCAAATACGCCACCACGAATTAACATCGCCATAATATAGTGTTGCTGTTCAATCGCTGGCTCTTTACCTTTGATCATCCAAGCATCAAGTAAATTATAAAAATCTGTTTTTTCTTTTGGTTGACGATACGCTGCACCACGGTTTGTTACTGAGCCGTATGGTTCAACAGCAATTGGACCTACCTCGTCAACAGCTGGATGCCAAGTATCGATTGTGCGTAAGGCATTACCAATTTTTTGAGAGTGCATTGCGGCTTGTCCATCAAGCTGATATAAAAATTTACTTTTATCGCCTTTACCACCGCCCATTACTAATTCTTGTGATGGATACACAGCTTGGCCTTCACCTAATTGGCTATACGCTTGGACTTTTATAAGTACATGATTATCGGTTAAGCCCTGTTGAATAAAGTGTGCAAGTTGAGTGATTTTTGCGTCACTTGAAAATTCACGTAATAAATAATCTTGACTATTAAATTCAATAATTTCATTTGCCACGGTTACAATAATTTTTACGTTCTCGGCACCTACACGGTTTCTCCATAAGAAACGGGCACTGGCAATATTAAAAGCGTAACGTTTTGACAACTCCTCAAAACTTACATCTGTTTGGTACTGCGTTATCTTGTTAGCCAGTTCAGCTTGGTAATCGGGATTATTACAGGTTGATGGTATTTCCAAACCGCTTAATACACGCAAGGTAAAAACAACTTTCAACGTATCTGTTTTGTGCGTTAATGCAGCTATATCAACTGTTTGAGGGTTAGCGTTTACAATAGCAGCATTAATTGCTAGCGGATCATTAGCTTTACCTTTTAAACGATTTGAAATTGTACCTCGTACTGCTTTTTCACCCACTTGTATTGCTTGCCATGCTTGCTGCTCCCAGTTACCTGCAAACATGAGTGCGTCTGATGGTACTAACTTAGCTTCAAATGCTAATACTGAGGGTGTTTTTAATTTAATTTCAGCCATTTTTATTACTCCATTGATAAAATATTTGGGTTAATTTTTATTAAACGTTTTTAAAAGTTCATTGCTTCATCATGATCAAAACTATCAGGTTCAATAATTTCATCTTCGAAAGGGCTTGTTTTAGCAACATACCAAGGGTATTGATGTTCATAACGCCAAACGGCTACTTCAATGTTTTTTATGTTATGCACACTTTTCCATTCACCGACGCTATAAGCACTTTCAGCAAAGGCAGTCGGCACCGTTGCATCTCTTACATTGCTCACTTCACCCGCTTCATAAACTGGAGAGATTGCACAATACCCCGTATTAATTGGCACTAAATAGCCACTTTGAGGTTTTGCTACATAATGCCAATTGGCTTTTTGTTTTACGCTTTCAAGGGCGTCGGTTTCTTGTTCATCTTTACTTGTTATTTTTTCAGCTTTAAATTTAAGCTTGGCAAAATCACACCATGCATCAAATAAACAAGCGTTATCGTTTATGCTTTTTTGCTGTTGAAAATACTCAGCTAAATAATCACTGCGATCAATTAAGGCAAAACCTGGCATTAATTTACGCAGTGTTTTTTGTTCTTTATTTAACGGGGTTAACTCAATATTTTCTACGTGCGTAATTTGACCGCCTGCTAAACGTAGCGTTGGCACTTTTTGTTTTACCTGTTCAATTAATTGTTCTGCTGTTTCTGTATCACCGGCAATCAAACCATTAACTTCAATCAACAAAGATATTTGCATATGCATGCGCCCTTCTTCATTAATGGGTGCCGTCTTGCCTTGGTGAGTTAGCGGGTTACGGGATAATGCAAAAACATAGTCGCCCCACCCTTTAGGTTGCCTTGCGTGTACTGTGTTTTTATGGCTAATTACAGCAACGCCACCTAAATTAACGGCTAACGTTTCAGGTAATTTACGTGATAATGCATGGGTAAAACCCAAGAAATTAGTTATGGCAGGAAAACCATACGTTAAACCAGCAATAGCATTGGCATTTTGTACCGATACTTTTTTAAGTAATAAATATTGGCTCATGATTACTGCTCCGCTAATTTTGGTGTGTTGTGTTCAAAACGTTTTAACTGATGCAAACAAACTTTAGAAAAATAAGCATGTTCGATATCACCCAAGCGATATTTTTCGTCATCTTTTAATTGTTTAATTAACCAACTGGCAAAATCAGCCGCTATCACAGCTTGCCAGTCGAGCTTTTCACGCTCACGTTTAAAGCCCTCATGTGGGTTATAAACATCAAGCCATAAAGCATGGGCGTGTTTTAGTTTGCAATGTGATTCACTTGCCCAGCCTGCTGGTAATGTTTGAATGTTGGCTGCGTGGATCATTAGTTGATCGAGTATGGGTAAAATAAAGTGATAATCGCGCTTGTAGCGCACTTTAAAGTTATTTTCTTCGGGGTTTAATTTACTTAAAAAGGCTTTAAAGTCTCGCAAGTACCCCGATATTTTGTATGTTAGTTGTCGGTTAAATAAGCTGGTATTATTTATAGGCGGCTTAACTTGTGCTGTGAACGTAGGAGGAGCTGTATTTAATAAAAAATTCTGACCATAACGCTCACTATTTAGTTGTGAAATGTTTTGTGGCTTTGAACCACCAAAGCTCTGCACGGCGGTATTTGGAAAGCTTATATCCATTCGTTCATCATACTTATTGGCTCTGCGGGCATCTCGAATATCTTTTGAATCACCAAAGCGCGTATCGGTGACTTTTTTATGTAAATTATGCGCCAGTGCCGATGAGAATAGCGGGCATAATAAATGATACCCAACATCATCATTTTCTGATTTAACCGGAAAATAAACCTGTTTACTTAAATTATGTGAGCTTAGTTTCTCATCGGCTAATGCTAATTTAAAACCATCAATCCAAGTTTGTAATAATTCGGCATTATCAGTAAAAGCACTTAACGCTTGTGCATGATTTTGTTGCAATTGCGTAATAAGGCTTTCACCATTGACCGTTATATTTAGCAGCTTTGCAACATCTAATGCTGCCGCATTACCTACAGCATCAATTGCTTTATTTGTTAAGCTTGTTGTAACAAGGTATTGATTATTTATAGTTTGACTATCTGTACATGACTGACTTACTAAAATACTGCTCGCTTTGGCATCACTATGAGTAAATTTTGCCGCATGGGTTGCTAAACTGATTTGTTTTGCTCGCCTAGCTGCATCAGTTAACCACACTACAGCTTTATAACCTTCTTCAATAGGTGCCGATTTTTCTGCGTATTCTGCTTTAGCTGTCGCTATTTCTGTTTCGTTTTCACTTTTTTCTAACACTTTATTTAGTGCTTTTTGAAAAGGTTCCAACTTAGCTTGTTTGCGCTGCTCTATATAATCAGCTAGCGCTTGCGTTAATGTTGCTTCCATCGTTTTTCCTTTTACTTATTATCAAAAACACCTAGCTGTTCATGCCAGTGCCAATTTAATTCTTGATCTTTACTCGGCTCTCTTATGCCAATTACACCAAAGGTTTCACTTACTTGTTGCAAGCTTTTATCTACTTTATCTGCAAAAATTTGATAGGTTTCTTCAACGCTTAAGTTAAACCACCAATGGTTGCCTTGGGCTAATTCAATTGATTGGTTTTCATCTATAAAGCGATTGCTTTGCTCTAAATACACTGGTGGGTAGCGGGTATCGTCAATTTGACTCCACGTTAATGTTTCACTTTCTTCTAAGCGTAAAATAAATTCTTCTTGTGGTTGTGATTTTCTAAACTCAGTTTGACGAATAAATTCAGCACTCCAATCAATTGCGGAGCTTTCATTCCACCAAAGTGATGCGGGTTTATCTGAGTTGTAAAATAAATCTTTTTTCTTTCCCCCAATAACATCCAATGTGACTCTTAATGATCTGTGCTCTTGAATTGCAAACGACTTAATTGAATTAGCCGTTTCTCTTTTATGACTTCCTATCGGAGCTTTAGCAAAATCACCTTGGCTCATTTGAGGCTCTACGATTCTTGGTATTGCTGAAATATTGTCTAATTCTGTTGTTAACAATTCATTCAAGTCTTTACTGTTAAGGGGAAGTTCTGGGGTTTCAAAACCTGGTTTACAATAAGCTACTTTTTCACCTTTTAATGCCCGTATGTTTTGGTTAAGCATCACCACGTTTGCAACAGTAGGCGGTACTTGCCTATGCCGTTGTATACGCCCCGCTAACTGTATAATTGAGCGCAGCGAGCTAGGCTCTGCAATTGCCCAATCGTAGTCATGGTCACGCCCTACTTCTACTACAGATGTGCCCACTACAATAAACACATGATTGCCTGCCGATGTTTTATTTAGTCTGTCAGCTTTTAACATGTTGGCAATTTCAGGTTGTTGCCAAAGCGCTTGTTCATCATAGCGAGTTAAGGTTTTATCTAAGCGGGATTCTTTGTAGGAGCGTAACGCTAGCGGAAACTGCGAATGATAAATACAAAAATGAAATTGATAGTTAGCCCTTGGCGGCATAGCTAACAGTATTTTTGTAACCGCAATCATCGGGTTAATGTTAGCCATTCTAACCACACCAATAGATACTTTTTTGCCGCTGCTATGTGTTACATGGTGTTGGTTATGTAATTCATAAATTTGTTGGTGAATGGTATCTGCCACATTTTGAAAAACCTGCTTATTTTTCTCATCTATATTTTGACCTGTTAAATTTTGATCTGCTGAGTCACTATTATCCGTGTCAGGCAACTCAATATTAACGATCTTTCCTTTACGTAATACTTTGCTGTTCGCCGTTAATTTTTTTAATCGTGATTCAATAAATATGTTATTTTTTTGTTTGAATCCCTCTTTATTATTTATTAATTCAACTTCACTTTTGTTTTCATCAAACCAAGCACAAACAATACCTGTATTGCTATTATGTGGAAAATTAGCTTGGTTATAATGTTTACGGCCTGCTACATAAGCGTCGTACAAAGCACTGATAAGCGCAGGTGGTAACGTTGCCGATGATAATAAAACCCGAGAGCCTAACATACCTGCCCAGTTAACTAATCGGCATAATGCGGGTAGGTCTTCTAATCCAAAATCGTCGGGTTCATCTAAAATCAAGTCTGACGTTAATAACCGCAGCATAGGCGCGATTTGTTTACCGCCTCGTTTACTTTCTGTAGCTGGCATTAAATGATCGATTGTACTGACCAAAATAGGCGCACTGATTAACTGCTCTAATTTGGGATTGCCCTTTAACCAATGCTTTAAACGTCCGTCGTAAATTTGCCCTTCGTAACTGACATATAATTGTTCAAAAAAGTCTTGTGCTGATTCACTGCCATGATCGGGCTTTGCTAATTTCCCGTCCTCTTTATTTAACTGATGTAGTAATTTAACAGCATTAGAACCAATTAAAACGGCGAGTTCATCATCACCTAATTTGAGTAAATCTCGATATGCATCACCCGTTTGTAAGGTTAGAGTACGTAAACCTAAAGCAACTGAGAATCGGCAACCTTCGCGCTCATTTGCTAGGGCATACATAACTCGTGCATTTGCCATGGTTTTACCACACCCTGTTGATGCCATGTTAATACCAAAAAAGCCCTGTTTTTCACTGGTTTTAGCAAACTCTTTTGACGCTTTAAACGCTTTGTCTTGCCATTGGTATTTACGGTCTTTAGCACTTTGTGAAAAAAGTCTATGTTGGGCTAATGCTGGTAAGGTGTATTTTAAAGCAGGCAAGTTTTTAGCAAATAAAAAAGCGTTATGAGCAACCCCAATATTGTGTTCATCTAATTTTTGTTTTAACTGATTTGTTTTTCTATCTGTATTTGCGTTAGCTTGATAGCTATTATCTCGCCATTTCATTTTTGAATCTTTTAACTCAAGAGATGAATAATAATGATCCGCTAACATGAGTGATAATCTTGATAAATGGCTAACAAAACGTTGATTTAGCCAATCTGTTTTTTTAGATAATTTATGATAACTCAATGCTCGTTTTGCAATTTCACTTGCTTTGTTTTGCCATGTTTTACTCAACAGCGGCGTGCCATGAGTAAAACGCCAATTAGCATTAATTACTGATGGTTCTATATCAGTCAAATTTTCTGCATTTTTAGAATTCCAATGACAATCAAAGCACTTGGTTAGCCAGTGTTCAGCTTCGTCTAACTTAACTGGGTTAACTTGCGGGTAAGGTAAACGATGGTGCGAGACAATTAACCACGCAACTAGCTTTCCAAACTGTGTATTATCGCCAAAAGAATTAAATGGGTTTTGATGTTTTCCGTTATCTTTAAATAATATTTTGTGTATTTTATTTTCAGCCTGAATAGCATTTGATTGCTGATTAATTTTTAGTAGCTTTGTTAACCACTCTTGGTCGGTTAACTCTTTAATAAAGGCTTCAAACAATCTTAACGATACCCACTCATGACGATATGGTTCAGATTTTGATTGTGTTTTACCAGCCAACTTTTGTTGAAATAAATCATTTGCTTTACCAAAATCATGAAATAAACCAGCAAGGCTTGAGGCCAACATTATTGCTTCGTTTAATTCCCAGCCGTTTTCCCATTCTTTATGAGAAAGCTCTAGCTTAGTATAATTTACCGGCACAATACCCTGCGCATTAAATTTTAATTTATTCCCCACTACCCATAAAAGCTGACTTCTCGACCTTGAGCGTATCCAATGGCAGCTCACTGCGGTGCTTTTACTGGCGGTTTGGCGTAGCATTTTTTTTACAGTGAATAAGCCATCTTCTGTGATGAGGGTTTGCCACGTGTTGTCGCCTATACGATTTGCGAATGCGTCGAGTACACGGCGCGTTTTTTTTAAGGCGTTTTTTTCACATTGGCTAACAAAAGTGACCATCATTGGTTTTCACCTGTTTTGTGCTCTGTTTGCAGTGCTGCTTTTTTTACTTCATCAAACATAAAGTCGAGTGCTTTGTTGTCGGTAAAGGCTTGTAAAATTTGTTGTCTAAATTCTTGTTCGGTGGCGTTTTCTTGTGCGCAAATAAATGCCCAAGGCAGTACAATGGCGTCTTTAATTAGGTCGGCAATATCAAATACAAGCGCTCCGCGTCTGGTTTTACCATGCATTACAGCAAAACCATGGGGAATACCCAGCACCCACAAACAACTGGCGGCTAAGCCATACGCTAAATAATTACCATGATTTAAAAAGTCGTTCGCAAGGTCGGTTGAGGTGTGTTGGCGCGTAAAGCCTTCTGCCTTGGTTATATTGGCGGCAAACTTATACAAAGCTTTGGTAAGCTGTGCTTCAGTTAATAGCAGTTCAGATTGCTTTGTTGCAACGAGCATCCGCTCGTTGAAGCGTGTTAAGGCCGTTTCAATGCTGTTATTTTGGGTTGTAAAGCCTTCACTTTTTAAACTGCGGTCTTTATTCCAAATTTTGTTGAGGTATTCTATGCGTGCTTGCTGAAATTGTTTGGCTACGGCTAAGCGCTTTTTATCGTCAAACCAAAAGCTCATCCAACCTTGCAAATACTCAGTTGGGCGGTACTCACTTTGGGGCGTTAACCATTCTATGTTGTTACCCATATAAAGCGGTGTGCCTCCGCCACCACTAAACCCAACGAGTACTCCCGCTTGCGCCAGCATGCGCATGGCGGCTTGGGTTATTGATGTGCCGTTGCCTAACAGTAAAACTGTGGTGTTAGCAATAGGAATATTAAAATACTGATTTTCGTTTTTAGCTTCTGTGAGGTATAAAACACGCCCGTCTTTTTGCATTACTCGGCAATATTCTAGGTAATACATGTTGGCACGTTTTGAGTGCAAAATTGTTTTTAAATTGCTTGGGCTAAAATCGTCCATGTGTCTATCCTTTTTTTTCATTCCGTTAAATTTATAGTTTGTTTAGCTTTTGAGCAACACTGTGTATTTATCACCTGTCGCGTTTTTAGGCAGGTTTTTAATAAGAAAATTATGGTTAAATTTTGTTTTATATTAAGGCATATAAGGCTGTAGCTGGGCTAAACAATACGGGCTTAATATAATTTGCTGAGCCTCTGGGTTTGCTTGATAACTATCTACACGCAGTTGTTTTAAAAGGTAAAGCAATAAGGCTGCGCGCGTTTTAATAACACGCTTGTATTGCCCACTAGGGTGTTCAACCATTTGGTGATCAAGTGCTATTATGCGAGCTTTATTGGGGGTTAGTCGTGGATCTGGCTCTATGCTTACGTGTAATATTTTTTGCCATAATGTGTCGTTTTTTTGGTCAAACTCTGCACGGCCTTCTATATCGCATTCACCGTTAAACCGTGTTAGTACAAAGTCTCTAAAGTCACGATTTTTTTCACAATATGCACGAACATGCCAACGTGTTCCATCAAATACTAAACTGTGCGGGCTTATTATACGTGATTCAAATTCAGGACTGGATACCGAGGCGTACCCTACATCAATCCGATATTTATGCTTAAGTGCATTTAAAATCCCTGATACTTTACTAGGCTCTATAGAAGCAAGTGGCGATACCATGGCGGTGAAGTTATTATAAAAATGGCTGGTCATGCTTTGCTGAGTCACTTTTAAGTAAGTGCCTAAGTCATTTAAACCATGTTTTGAAACAAACTTATTACTTGCTTCATACCCTTTTTTTGAACTGTTATAGATTAAGAAGTTAGGAAAAAACGTTAGATAATCTTGAATGTATTTTGAGGCGCTTGAACGGCTTATTTGAAAGTGTTGTTGTATATGGTTTGTTGTTAAACGACCCTCCCAGTAAATAATAAGTTCTATAAAATGAAAACGCTGAATTGCGTCGTAAGTAAATTGAATTGACATCTTTTTCCTTAAATCAGTAATTCCACTTTTATACATTACAATTAATAAAGCAATGAATCACTCACTTTATTAAACCGTATATTAAAATGCCTGTGTAACTGCTTTTAAAAACCTAAAGCACGGTGTATTTAAATTAGGTAAGCTTTTAATTTAAAAAGTTAATTTATAAAATAGATTATTTAAGCAAACTCATAATAATCAACTACAATAAGTTAATTGCTTGTTACATAGCGTTTTAATGTGAGGGTATTTTATATTAAGGCCTGTTCATCTTTCGAGGTTTAATTGGCAGCAAACTGTTTGGTATTTAAGCAAGTTAGAGCCTATGTAGTGTGGTTACTCCCCAAAAATAGGCGATAACGCAGGATAAATGCCAAATATGCGCTACCTAAGGGTGATTGACTCTTTGTTGCTCGGTTTTTACTTATTCTTACAATGGTGTAAGCCATTAGAGTACGCAGGAGCAGTTGCCGAGCCCACTAGGTTACAAACCTCGCGCCACGATTAAACAGCTCTTAGATTGAACGAATTTCAATCATAAAAGTTCAACAGGTACTAGTTAAGTGATTAGATTGAAGGAAGTGTTAATGCCTAATGTAGGACGCTATATTGAGAATATATTACCAACAGATTCGAATTTTTTTGTTGATAACGACATTCAAAAAAACTTAGAGCACATTGTTGAACTAATCTTAAATGTTTTTGATGCTACGGCATGCTCTATTATTGCAAATTCACCACAGGGTCAAATTGAGTTGTACCAATATGGTTCGAAAATAGCCATAACCACAGAAGCGCTAAATAGTGAAGTATTTAATGAATCTATTATCGAGGGTAACTCAAAAAGCACTTCAAATACTCCCTTAAATGTAAACTCCAAAATGCGTAGGGTTATATCACTCATTATTTTACCATCGAACTTAAAATTGGGTTGGTTGATATTTGAACGAAAAAGTGAATCCGCATTTACAGAAAAAGATAAAACGATATTAGCCACCATACAAAAAAATATTGTAAATCAATTACTCCAACTTAATTTTATATTTAAAAAAGAAAAAGATGCTGAACTTCATTCAATGATTTCTGAGCTAAATAGAGATTTTGTTTTTATAAAGGACGAGAACTTTAAAATTGTATACGCAAATGATGCCTTCAAAAATAGTTATCCAAAAGAAATGCAAAACAAAATAATCGGCTTTACTACAATTGAACACTACGAAGAAGATGCGGCTACTGCATTTTTAGCGCAAGACAAAATTGCTTTAGATTGCGGCATTAGTAAAACAGTCGAAAATTTAGCAATGCCTAATGGCATGCAGATTACTGTAGAAACTATAAAACAACGCTTTGAAGATAAGTCTGGTAAACATTATATTTTAGGTGTGTGCAGAGACATAGCTGAAAAAGAAAATTTAATATCTAAATTACAAAAAGCAAACAGTGAACTTGACGAGTTTACCAGTATTGCTTCTCACGATTTAAAATCGCCATTAAATGCAATTAAACGTTTACTTGAGTGGATTTCGGATGACTGTAAAGATCTGCTTCCTGAAGAGCATTTAGAAAACTTTCAGTTAGTAATTAATCGCACTAATAGAATGCAGGTATTACTAGAAGATTTACTGAGCTATTCGAGAGTAGATCGCTGTGATTCTACCCGATCTGACTTGTCTTTAGAAAATGTCTATCTTGAAATCGCTGAATGTTTAGAGATCCCAGAAACAGTAACTGTTCATATAGATGCAAATGATAAATTATTAAACATACCTGTAGTCCCCTTCAAAACAGTCATTTTAAACCTTATTAGTAATGCTATAAAACATAACGATAAAGAGCTTGGTGTTATACACGTTTCTTTGCGGCCTTCTCATCATTATTATCTTATTGAAATAACAGATAATGGCCCTGGAATAGATCCAAAGTATTTTTCACTCATTTTTAAATTGTTTCAAACTCTGCGATCTCGTGATGACGTAGAAGGTAGTGGTATTGGCCTTTGTGTAGCAAAAAAACTCATTATTAATTATGGCGGTAAGATTGAAGTAGCATCTGATGGGAAGCTTGGCAGTAAATTTACTATTTTTTGGCCAAAAATTTAGCAATAAAATTGTTTTATTAATTAAAGATGAGTATTGGCATAGTGCTAAACCCTTAAGGAACTTATGTATATTTTAATAGTTGATGATGACTTAGTAGATCGTAAATTAATTAAAAAGATGCTTATTTCAGATGGCTCTCAACTTCATGATATTACTGAAGTAACATGTGTTACCGAAGGTTTAAACGCTATTGAAAGTTCGCATTTTGACATAATACTACTCGATTATAATATGCCTAAAGAAGATGGTATCGAAATGCTTCTTGAGATGCGAGCAAAGCCAAAACTTGGTAATACTGCAATAATTATGATTAGTTCATCAGAGAACTCAACCCTCGCAATTGAGTGTATAGAAGCCGGTGCACAAGATTTTTTACCTAAGGGTGATATTACACGTAGTAGTTTAAATAAAGCACTTATATACGCTAAAAAACGCTTTGAAGCTGAACAACGCATGCATGACAGTTACCTCGCTGTAAAGCATATGGCAGAAAGGGATCAGCTAACGGGTTTGTCAAACCGATACCATTTTGAAGAAATATTAAAAGTAATGATTGCCAATAATAAACGGACTAAAAATAGTGTCGCGCTTTTGGCATTGGATTTAGATAATTTCAAACATATAAACGACACATTAGGGCATAATGTTGGCGATCAGATTTTAATACAAACTGTAACAAGAATTAACCACTGCCTAAGAAGAGACGAAGGGTTTGCTCGATTAGGGGGAGATGAATTTGCTGTTATTATTGGTAGTATAAGTAATATTAATCAAATAGGTATGATAGCAAATAGGATCCTAGCTAATGTTTCTGAGCCATTTTTACATAATGGTAGAACGATTAACTGTAGTGTGAGTATTGGCAGTGCTATATATCCTCAAGATGCGACGGAGTCACATGAACTGCTTAAATGTGCTGATATTGCAATGTATCGCTCTAAGCAAAACGGTAAAGCAAAAATTAGTTTTTATAAAGAACAATATCAATACGAGTTTAGTCGTCGCGTTGATATTCAAAACAAAATTAAAGAAAATTTAGAACAAGAAAATTTTCGAATATTTTACCAACCTGTTTATTGCTCTAAACGGCAAAAAATATCAGGTGTAGAAGCTTTAATTCGCTGGCCAGATTCCGATATTAGTTATACTCCTGATGAATTTATACCCATTGCGGAAGAATGCCGATTAATTGTGACGCTTGGCGAGTGGATTATTTCAACAGCTCTACAGCAATTATCATTATGGCAAACTCGTTTTAAAATTCCGCTAAATTTATCAATAAACATTTCCCCGATACAACTTCAGAGTGAAGGATTGCTCGCTTATTTACTCGCAGCTGTAAAGCAATATGATGTGAATGTTAATAGTATAATTTTAGAAATAACTGAAACAGCCTTTATCAAAGATAACGAAGAAGTTACTGATATATTAACCACCTTATCTAATAATGGCTTTAGAATTGCTTTGGACGATTTTGGTATGGGCTATTCATCTATATCTCATCTTATATCTTACCCCATTGATATTGTTAAGTTAGATAAAAGCATGCAATCATCTGATGGTGAAAAAGGGAAACGACTAAGAGTAATTGAAGGGTTGTCTCTGATGCTTAAAAAGTTAGATTTTGATATTGTCGCCGAAGGTATTGAAACCCAAGCACAGCACAATTTATGTAAACAATTAGAGATAGACTATTTGCAAGGCTTTTTATTTTCAAGGCCCATGCCTGCAAACGACATAGACTTATTACTCACTAAGAACGCCGACGATTCAATCTAGAAATATTACCTATATTGAAATCGTCAAAATAAAATAACAGAGGCTGTATTTTGCTAAACCGAAAAACACCTAAAACTCTATTTTCACTCAATATAAACTCAGAATATATTGAGATCGTAATAATTTTTAATCTCCCTGTATTCGCGCTCCAATGACAGACAGTACCTTCTCTTTTAGATCTTCAGCTTTAAAAGTTCCCTTAACTAAATAGCCTTTAACAAAATCATGCGCCATAATAATTTTTTTCTCTTCTTCTCGTTCTGATGAGCTGAACATCATAACTACGCAAGAACTTATTTCAATGACTTTCCTGAGCTTGGCAAACTCGTCTAAAAATTGAATACCATTAACTCTGGGCATATTAATGTCTAAAAAAATCAATATTGGGGGAAAGCCATCTGGGTGTTCTTTTTTATTCGCTTCATAATTTTCGAGAAATTCTAACGCCTCTTGACCATCTTTTTTTTCAAAAATGCTAAGCTCTAAGTTAGCTTCTTTTATTAATCTTTTAAGGATATACCGATCAACTTCATTGTCATCGATAATTAATATAGGTGGTTTTACTTTTTTCATCTTAATTTATCCATAGGTATTGTTATTTTAAATGTTGTACCGCTATTAGAGCTTTGCAATGATATTTCTCCATCTAAATACTCTATATGTTTTTTAACTAGTGCCATACCCAAACCTGAGCCGCTACTCGTCTGAACATGAAATCGCTTGAACATATCAAACACTTCGCTTTGATGCTTATCAGGTATTCCAATCCCATTATCGGTAACTGTAATATTGAACGTCTCTTGTTCGTTAAAAATATCGCAGTGAACATAAGGCGCATCCTTATTTGTGTCGTAATATTTCAACCCATTTGATATCAAATTTTCGATGATTTGAGCAAAACGCGCTTTTTCTGATTTGATAGGTGTCGATAAATTAATATTCGTTGTTAATGTACAAGGATTATCTTTCATTAACCAAGCCAGTCGTTCTTCCATATCAGTAATCAACTGATTAAAGTCAATTAATTCTTCATTTTCATTACCTATATCTGCTTTTGCTAATAATAAAATATCAACAACAAGTGTTTCTAACTTCTCCATTTGTTGGTAAATAATTTTCGCATTTTGACAGGCCTCTTCAATATCACCAGCTTCTATATCTTGAATAACAAATTGAGCCAAAGATTTAGCACCCGATAACGGTGACTTTAAATCATGTGATGCCCGATAAGCAAACTGAGCCAGTTCATCATTTGCCTGCTGCAAAGAAGCTGTTTGGCTGTTTACAATAGCTTTTAGCTCGATACTATTTTCTATGTTTAATAAATCATCTTTGATACGCTGTCTTGCTGCTATTACCAATGCTTTTAATTCACCCGTGGTATTTTTATCAAGTTCGTCATCTAAATTAGTACTATCTTCAGGTTTACTAGTTAAAAGAATGGTTAAATTGCGTATAGAGCTAGATATGGTACGTGACAGGTAACTGATTAAAATAATATTAAAAAGGGATATGATTAAAACAAGTGGTATTAAAGTGATCAATATAAACGACACTGTTTTTCTGATTGGTTCTTCAAACATTTCTGAATGTTGATTGAATCCATCAAGTGCAACATTAAGGTTTAGTAAAAAATCATCTCTACTGAGTTCACCTTTCTTATATTGAGTAACTGACAGTAGTGCTTTATCCGCAATTTCTATATCATTTTCGCAAATAGTTAAAGCTTGATCAGTCTTAATGACTTTCATAATAACACGGTTTAAATAATTAACTTCATCAAGACAATCAATAGGTTGCTGCTTTATAGCCAATATATCAAACTCTATTGTATTTATGTCTACAGGGGTGTCGTTTTTTATTTTTTTTACTGTCTTTGTTAATTGGTTAATATACTTTAAATGAAGAAAATTAAGTTGATGAAACTTAGCGCCTTTAGCTATTTCAAAGGCAGAAAAAACGGTAATACTTACTTCGGCTGTCGTTAAGATTACTATAAGCATCAATTTGTTAGATATATTCATATACGAAGCCTGTTTTCCTATTCGCTATTGGTTAATAACCGTAACACTATATTTATTATGGTTTTTCTAACCTTAGTTATAGCAGGCATTCTTTTTTTTACTAGTTAATGTATAAGTTTTGCGCTTCTTTAGAGAATTTAATTACTGCATAAAAATTGCACAGTATTCATTTGGCCGATTCAACTTTAATAGCAAGTTTCTTTTTTAACTTTTCTTGCCACTCTACAGCAAGCTCTGGCAAAGTTAGGGCCTCTAAAAGTACGTCTTCGTAACCTACGTATTTTTTGTCAAAAAACGCCTGAAACAGCTTTTTAACTGAAATATTATGCGCCGCTTTTTTTTCTATAGTGACTGCGTCGCCTGTTTTGGCAACACCTTGCTCAATGACTCTAAAATATACGCCCGTGCAGTAATACTGCGTGAACAGTTTAAGGCTGTTTTTATTATTAAGGGCGATAGCCAATTTAAAACAGGGTACACGAGGCTGGCTTACTTCAAGTAATGCAGTACCAATTCGAATATGATCGCCTATATGTATATTCGCTTCATCAAGGTCTGAAATCGTGAAGTTTTCACCAAATATGCCACTGGTTAAATCCTCGTTTGCAAGCATTCTCCTCCAATAGTCATAATGATTGTGCGAAAAAGCATATACCGCTTTATCTACGCCGCCGTGGTAAACTAAATCAGCTTGCTCATCACCTATAATACTTAGCTTTTCAATAGTTACCGGTTCGTTAGTAGCCGTTTTAAATATACCTGTTTTGACTTCTTTGCCGTTATGCACAACCGTTTTTATTTTAGAGATATTGGTAGAGATTATTTTCATTAAGACTCCCATTTACCTAATGCTTGTTTGTCACTTTGTTTAAACTCAACCCAGTTTGATGAGTCTTTAAAGTGCTCTTTTTTCCAAAACGTGGCGTGGTTTTTTAAGTAATCCATTATAAATTGTGCGCCTTCGAACGCAGCTTGGCGATGGCGGGACGTTACGCCTACAAATACAATTTGCTCGCCAAGTGCTAAGTAACCAACGCGGTGAACAATGCATATTCGCGCCAGTTGCCAGCGAGTTTGTGCTTGCTCTGCAATAGATTGAAGCAGTTGCTCGGTCATACCAGGGTAGTGCTCCAGCTCAAGTGCAATAACGTTGTCGCCACTGCTGAACTCTCTTACCAAACCTGTAAAGGTGACAACAGCGCCATCGCTTTTGTTATTACTACAAAGCGTATTGTGCTCGTCACCTACATTAAAGTCATTGGTTTGTACTTGAATATGTATGCTCATTAACCACCTGTAACCGGCGGAAAAAAGGCAAGCTCATCCCCTGCTTTCACTATTTCGTCGCTTGATGACATAGTTTGGTTAAGCGCGGCAAGTAGCTCTCGCTCCTCAAGCCACGGTTGCCAGTGCGGGTATTGGCTTACTAATCTTAATTTAAGCTCTGAAATAGTAAGCGGCTGCGTAATCTCAAGGCTTAATTTACTGCACTTTAACCGCTCTTTTAGTTGCCCAAAAAACAACAACTCTACTTTTCCGGCGCTAGATACTGCATCGTTTGAATTAATCTCGCTGCCAACTGCCATTTTTGCCCCCAGCTTTTTGAGTAACGCGCATGCCGCTAATTTCCATTAGTGGGTCGGCTGCTTTACACATATCAAACAAAGTAAGGCTAGCCACAGATACCGCCGTTAGCGCTTCCATTTCAACCCCAGTTTTACCTGCAAGTTTGCAGTAGCTGGTTATTTTAATTTGGCTGTTTGCTTCATCAAGCTCAAAATCGACTGCTACTTTACTAAGTGCAAGCGGATGACAAAGCGGAATTAAATCAGCGCACTTTTTAGCGCCTTGAATACCTGCAATACGTGCCACGCCTAACACATCGCCTTTTTTGTTTTGATTAAGCATTACTTGTTCAAAGGCAAGCTTGCTCATGCTAATAAAGGCTTCAGCTGAAGCATCGCGCAGGGTTACGTCTTTGAGCGATACATCAACCATATTGGCTTGGCCGTTTTCGTCAACGTGGCTCAACATACTATTGCTCACGCGATTCACACTTTTTACCGATGGTAATGTGCGGTACAAAGTTACACGGTTTATGCATTGAGTTAAGTTGATCTTTTATAATGCCTGTCCATGCTGTTTTGCATGCGCCTGTAGAGCCTGGCATACAAAAAATAACGGTGTTGTTAGCAAGCCCTGCCAATGCACGAGACTGAATAGTTGAGTTACCAATTTCACCGTACGATATATGTCTAAATAGCTCACCAAAGCCGTCTACGCTTTTATCAAACAGCGGCGCAAATGCCTCAGGTGTTGAGTCGCGCTCAGTAAAACCTGTACCGCCAGTCACTAAAATAGCATGAATGGTGTCATCGGCTATCCACTGCGATGCAATAGCGCGCATTTGGTAAACATCATCTTTTACAATTTCTTTATCCGCTAAGTGATGACCCGCCTCAGTTAGCGCTTTAATTAAGTAATGACCAGAAGTATCGGTAATCGCATCGCGCGTGTCGCTTACTGTAAGTACGGCAATGTTTAAAGGTATTTGTGACTCAGTTGTGTGGCTCATAATGCTCTTCTTAATTGATTAATGCTTTGGTCAAAATGCTCATTTACAGCTTTAAATTGCGCCGGTGTATTGGTGTTTATTAATGCGTGCGCTTTATTACATAAAAGCGTTTGCACACCAATGCTTTGGGTAAACTGTTTTATTGATTTATGACTGTTAGCGTTTGTGAGTATGTGTTTTAAATGATTTTTTACACTGCTTGTATTACGAATATACAGCGGTAGTGGTTCATTTTCAAAGTGCCAAGCATGTATTTGTGACTGATTTAATTGATTGCTCACACTTTGTACTTTATTTGACTGAGAAGCCAGCACAATTGTGCTTAACAAACTACTTGTAAGTAGAGGCATATCTACCGCAGTAATAAGTAAGTCGTGCTCGGTGGCTATTAATGTTGAGTAAATACCGCCAAGGGGTCCACTATTTGGGTATATATCTTTAACGTACTTTTCTGAGGGATAATCGCTCGGCGAGTAATGGCTCGATGATTTGACTGGATTTGTAACGTTGCGGCTTATAAGTATGTTTTTAGCGCCTGCATCTTTTAATAAATCACACGCATTGTGCAATAGCGTTTTATTTTTTAAAACTAAATCGGCTTTGTCTGTGCCCATTCTTGATGAATTACCACCAGCAAGCACAACGCCTGTAAAATCTCGCTTAGCTTTTACTTCCATATTAACCACCTAACATGGCTAAGTGAGTTGTCGCACCTGTTAAGCGTTTACCTAGCTCATGGCTTATTTCTTTATTGCCCATAGCAGCTCGAATTGCCTTTACGGTCGCTGCAGTATCGTCCTCGTTTAGTAGTTCGCGTAAATCTATACCTTGTTCGGCAAACAAGCATAAGTGTAATTTACCCAGTGCCGACACCCTTAAGCGATTACAACTTTTACAAAAATCTTTACTGTACGGCATTATTAAACCAATACGACCATCGTAATCAGGATGACAAAATTCTTCTGCGGGTCCATTTAATTTCCCCCTCACGACTTGTAACCAGCCTTGAGCTAAAAGCTGGGCTTTAACCGTTTGCCCACTTAAGTGATTTTCTTCAAAAAAGGTTGCGCCGTCACCGGTTTCCATTAATTCTATAAAGCGTACCGTAACTTTGTGGTGCTTTACCCACGCTAAAAAATCCTTCAATTGGTTTTTATTAAACTGCTTGGCAAGCACCGCATTTATTTTTATATCTTTTATGCCCAGCTCTACCGCGCGCTCAATCCCTTTTAAAATAAGGGTAAGTTTGTCGTGCCCTGTTATGAGTTTAAATAGATTCGGATTTAAACTATCAATACTGACATTAAGCGCATCTAGCCCTGCTTCTGCAAATTCATCAATTTTCTTTAATAAATTAAAACCGTTGGTAGTAATGGCTACTTTTTCTATGCCTGGCGTATTTTTACAGAGTTTTATAATATCGGTTACGTCGTTTCGTAAGCATGGTTCGCCACCTGTAATGCGCACTTTTTTAGTACCTAGCTCTGCAAACGCATTTACCAGCGTGCTAATTTCATTTTTATTTAAAAAATTACGCGGCGTATCGCACTGATAACCGTTTGGTAAACAGTAACTACAACTAAAATTACATACATCGGTTATTGAGAGGCGCAAATAGTTAAACTGCCGACCAAATTGATCATTAAGCATATGCTTCCTTTTTTCTTTACATTACAACCGCAACATTAATGCTGCTAGAACCTGCTTTGTAATGTTGTTTTATTAATTGGCTTAATTGTGTTTTACACGAACCACAGTTCGTTCCACATTTAAGTTCAGAACCCAATTGCTCGACTGTGTTTGCACCGTTTTTAATGGCGTTTATAATCGGCTGCTCTCTTACTTTAAAGCAGCTACACACTTGCACGCCTTGGGTAAATTCTTCATCGGGGGTTGCATAAAGCAAAGATTGTAACTGTGTAAACGTCAGTAATGGCTCTGCAAATAAATGGTTTATCCACTCAAGTGATATTTCTTTTTGCTCATTAGAAATAACACCAACAAACGCTAATTGATCGTTTTGAATACACTGCACATGCATTGCTTTTGCCGTATTCATAGCCGACCACTGCCCTTGTAAACCAGTTAAGGTTTGGCAGTAATACAGTAAATCACTTTGTGCCTCATTAAGCGCCAATTGGTAATTAAAGCAATTACTAGCATTAACTTTGAGCCAAAAATCACTGTTTATAACAAGTTCGTTTTTAGCAAACAGCTGCATATATTGCCCAAAGGGTGCTTTAACTATATTAACGGCGCCGTGTTTGCACTCAGCCTGACCAGATAGAGGGTCAACTACCGATTGATACAACCCACTTACTGTTGCTGATGACGCAAATTGCTTGTTCCAATGAATAGGCATAAAGCATTCACCTTTTCGCACGGCATCGGTTACTTTTGCATGCGCGGTAACGTGCCCTGTTTGGGCAATTGCACTTATTAAATCGTTTTGTTTAATTGCTAATTTACTGGCATCAAGCGGATTAATTTCAATATACGGCCGTGTAATATGCGATGAAAGCGCAGTGCTTTTACCCGTACGGCTCATCGTATGCCATTGGTCGCGTATACGCCCTGAGTTCATTACAAACGGGTAATCACTTGATGTTTTTTGTACCGGTAATTGCGGCGTTATAGGTATAAAACGCGCTTTTTTATCAGCGGTGCTAAATTGGTTATTTGTAAAAACCTGACCATTTTTATAAGGCTCGTTTTTAACAACAGGCCACATAATGGGTTTTAAATTATCATACTGATCTTGTGTGAGCCCAACTAAACCAGAGAGGTTTAATAATCGGCTGCCGTTATTTTCAAAGTCGGTTAATTGTGCCCATTCTTCAAAAATGCCACTTGGATCTGTAAAATCAAATCCTTCAAAGCCCATTTTTTTAGCAACTTCGCACATAATTTGCCAATCATTTTTAGCTCCTGAATAAGGCGCTACTAACGGGCGCTGCCTTGATATTCTGCGCTCTGAGTTAGTTACTGTGCCGTTTTTTTCACCCCATCCGGTTGATGGAAAAGCAACATCGGCAAACTTTAACGTATCACTTTTTGCAATACAGTCAGATACAACCACCATCTCGCAAGTCTCTAATGCCTTTTTAATAGCGGCGTTATTGGGCAAGCTCACCATTGGGTTTGTTGCCATTATCCACACTGCTTTTATTTTGCCCGCGGCTATGTCATCAAACATATCAATAGCATTACTGCCTGCTTTTTTAGCAATAGTTGGCGAGAGCCAAAAACGTTGTACAAGTGATCGATGTGCTTCGTTTTCAATATCTAAATGCGCCGCCAACTGATTAGCCAAACCACCTACTTCGCGCCCGCCCATCGCATTGGGTTGCCCAGTAATAGAAAACGGACCACTGCCTGGCTTAAGTAATTTACCAGAGGCTAAATGTGCATTAATAATGGCGTTACATTTATCTACACCCGAGCTTGATTGATTTATACCCATTGAATAAAAGCTAATCGCACTTGGGCTTTTAGCAAATA
This sequence comes from Pseudoalteromonas sp. 20-92, assembly GCF_030847595.1. Taxonomy (NCBI): domain Bacteria; kingdom Pseudomonadati; phylum Pseudomonadota; class Gammaproteobacteria; order Alteromonadales; family Pseudoalteromonadaceae; genus Pseudoalteromonas; species Pseudoalteromonas sp. 20-92. Next base: position 169,920 of record NZ_JANJGQ010000005.1, on the reverse strand, counting down.
GCGCATAAAACTCAGTAACTTGCTCAATTGCTATATCGCAAAAGTCGCCAACTGCCTCACAGCTCCACTTTTGTGCCTCTTGCAATGCGCTTTCAAAGCCGTTTGTGTGCTGAGCAATAAATTGCGTGTCGAGGTGGTTATGCTCATTTAAATAATTAAGCAAGCCGTTATAAAGCGCGGCGTCACTGCCTGGTTTTATATTTAAAAATGTATCGGCAAGCTCAGCGGTGTCGGTTTTACGCGGATCAATAACCACCACTTTCATATTTGGGTTAAGCTGCTTTGCACGCTCCATTCGCTGATACAAAACCGGGTGAGTCCATGCGGCATTAGAGCCAATTAAAATAAGTAACTCAGTTTGCTCTAAATCCTCGTAGGTACACGGCACTACGTCTTCACCAAAAGCGCGTTTGTAACCTGCCACAGCAGACGACATACACAGGCGCGAATTTGTATCAATATTGCCTGAGCCTATGTAGCCTTTCATTAATTTATTCGCGATGTAGTAATCTTCAGTAAGTAACTGCCCCGATACATAAAAAGCCACCGCATCGGGTCCGTGCTTTTGTATTATGTTGTTAAATTTATTGGCAACGTGGTCGGTTGCTTCATCCCACGTAACAGCTTGGTTATTAATGAGGGGCGACGTTAAGCGGTTATCACTGCCTGTGGTGTCGAGCAAATGCGTGCCTTTTACACATAAACGACCAAAGTTTGCGGGATGCTCTCGCATGCCTTCAAGCTTGGTTGGCACATTGTTAAAAAGTGAAATATCAACACCGCACCCTACACCACAGTAAGCACATGTTGTTTGTTTTAAACTCGTTTTATTTATAGTTGGTGACGTGTTTGCGGTTGTCATACTGCTCTCTTTTAATGTGCTTTAATTAGTGTGCTTTAATTAGTGTGCTTTAATTTATGCGGGCTGTTTTACAGGCTCATTAAGGGTAACTACATTAATAGTGTTACTTGCTTTAGCGAGTGCGCTGCTTATTACATTTTGAACGAGTTTTTCACACCCTCCACAACCTGTACTGGCTTTGGTGCTTTGCTGCACACTTGCCAAATCTATGCAGCCGTTAGAAACTGATTGTTCAATGGTGTGTTTAGTTACTTTATGACAAGCGCAAATAATAGCGTCATCAGGCAAGTCATCGGCGCTTAGCTCTGCTATTTCGCCGGCAAGGGGCATAATGAGCGCTTCGGGTGCGGTGGTAAGTTCAATGTCGTTTAAATGATATTGCAGCAAATTGTCGTAATCGCTTGTATCGCCAACAAGTACCGCGCCAATCAGCTTATTACTTTGTGAATTGGTAACTATTTTTTTATAAATACCATTGGGTTGATCTTCAAAATAATAGCTTATTGCGCCTTCGCTGCGTGCATGTGCATCGCCAATAGAACCCACTTCAACACCCATTAATTTAAGCTTGGTGCTCATATCGGCACCACTAAATTCATCGGCTTTATTGTCTAAGCCAGTACTTTGCAAAGTACCTTGCTGCGTATCTTGTAAAATATGCCCAACTGCTATTTTAGCCATGGCGTAACCAGGTGCCACTAAGCCAAAAATAAAATTATTCCACAGTGCACATTCACCAATAGCGTATATGTTTTTATCACTCGTTTGGCAGTGGTTATTAATTACAATACCGCCGCGCTCGCCTAACTCTAAATTAAACTCGCGGGCCAAATTATCATAAGGGCGAATACCTGCCGAAAATACAATCATGTCGGTTTCAAGGGTTTTACCGCCTTTAAAACACATTTTGTAACGACAACTTTCACCTTCTACTATTTCCTCTGTTGCTACCGATGTATGCACAGTAACGCCCAAGTCTGTAATTTTGTTTTTTAGTAACCGACCGCCCCCCGCATCAACTTGTACGCCCATAAGTTGCGGTGCAAATTCTATTACGTGAGTATGCAGACCCAGTTGCTTTAATGCGTTTGCAGCTTCAAGCCCCAGTAAACCGCCACCAATTACCACGCCTACTTTGCTGCCGTGGGCTGAGTTTTTTATTGTGTGTAAATCGTTAATGGTGCGATAAACAAGGCAATGCTCGCGATCTTTACCCGGTATAGGAGGGACAAATGGGAATGAACCTGTAGCAAGCACAAGCTTGTCGTATTCAAACAACTCCCCTTTAGCGGTCGTTACAGTTTGCGTATCACGATTTATGTCAACCACTTTAGAATGAGTATGAAAGCGTACTTGCCAATCGTCATAGGTTTTATTGCATGTAAGTGCGAGGTCGTCTGCGGTTTTGCCTTTAAAAAAAGACGATAGCTGCACGCGGTCATACGCTAAACGGTCTTCACCGCTAAGTGCCGTAATTTCAAATTGCTCATCAGCTTGATTTTGAGAAACTAGCTGCTGCACAAAATGGTGCCCCACCATTCCATTTCCTACCACTACAACACGCTGCTTGCTTAGCATTTACTCACCTTAAAATGATATCTACTTTAGTGATTGACTAAAGCTAACATCGAATAATTTGTTATAGGATTGTTATAGCAATATGTAAGCCAAATATATAAGCATTTAAAATCAGCAAGTTGCCTATATTGGTGCAGAGGTGAAAAGCATAAAGCCCCACAAGATGGTGCAACTGCACCATCTTGTGTCGCTATAAATTACAAGAGGATTTTAGAAGATAGTGAGGGTTAAAATTTAGCGCTCATCCATACCCACAATTTTTGAGTATCGACTTTATTAGCAGCAGTATCGCCCGCTGAGTAATCAGCGTATTTAACACCTACTGCATATTGTTTATTAATAGGTTTAACGTATTGTACGTTTAGTTCAGTACCCAAATCGTCAACCCCATTTGATTGCTCATTAGCATCAAAACTGTGATAAGCCACCAGCCATTTTCCGTCAAACGCTTTACCGTTTAAGCTTATGTAAGTGTCGTCCAAGCCTTGTGCGGGTGTATTTAAAAACGTATCTGCCCAACCATTAAATTTATGTAACGTGGCAAGCGGTGTTGCAAACCCGTAATCGCCATTATCAGAGCCAAGTGACTCTATGCCAACTTTTAATGTTACTGTTTTTATACCCAAACCATTTAAATCAACAGCGCCTTCAAGTGCATAGTAATCGGCATCAAAATCACTCACGCTTGTTGACGCAGACTGCGTTGCATACTCCGCTTTGTAATAAAATTTTATGTCGTTTAGGGTTTTATTACCGTTAAAAGAAACGCCATAAGTGTCTAAACTGTCGTCTTGTAGTGCATCGTCACTTAATAAGTAACTGTATAAAACCACTTTACCGTAGTCTGTTTTAAAGCTTGCATTAATTAGATGATCGGACGATTTAATGTCTTTATCGTCAGCAAATATGCGGTTACGCTTATTTAAATAACTGTACTGTAAATCTATGTTATTAAGTGCGTAATTAATGGTTGCTGCATCAAAGGTTTGCCTGTCTTGGCGCCAACCTACGTGCCCAACAAAACGCTGCCCATCAAGGGCTATTACTTGGCGCCCTACTTTTAGCGATAGACCATCGCGGGCATATTTAACAAAACCTTGGTCTATCTCGGTGTTTTCTGGGTCGGCAATAACAGAGTAATTAGTATTTTTCCCCACCGTATTGTTGTAATCATCTACGCCCAATAGGCTGCGAGTATCTTCTACTTCAATAAGGGCTGAAAAACCATTAACCTCGTCTGTTTGATGCGTTAAGCGGGTTCTAAGTGTTAAGCCGCTTGCATCTTTTAGAGCATTTTCTTGATCAACGCTTTCAAAACGCAGTCTAAAATCAAGATCAGTTTGCGAAGCTTGGCTTATTGAAGGCGCAGTGAAGCAACCCAGTATAAAAATAATAGGTAAGTTGTTCTTATAGTTAAGCATTTTGGTTCTCTAAGTTTTAATTATTAATACACATACCAAAGCAATAAATAAACACAGCGAAATACATTTCCACACCATAACTGGATCGCGTTTCATTATTGAACTTTTATTAGCGGTACTTTCTAAATAAGGATTAGGTTTGTTGATATCGTTTATAAACTCAGAAAAGGCTTGGTATCTGAGCTCTGGTTTAGGGGCAAGCGCTTTCATAAGGGCTTGATCTAACCAAAACGGAATATCGGCTCTGTATTTACGAATACTTGTGTAATGCCAATGGCTGTAATCTTTTGGCGCTACGTGGTTAAGTGGCAGTGGTTTGTAAGGCAATTTTGAGCACAATAACTCGTATGCAATAACGCCAAGTGAAAACAAATCACTTTTAAAATCGGCGTGCATAGTAATGAGTGTTTCGGGTGCAGTGTAGTCGGCAGTGCCTTGCGGGCAATCATCCGCAATTTGTTTAACCGACTCGTCCATAGCCGCAACACTTACTGTGCCGTAATCTATTAGCGTTACTTTGCCGTGCGCATCTATCATTACGTTATCGAGTTTTAAATCACGATGTACCATATCGAGTCGCTGAAACGCCCTTAGTGCATGTACTATTTGTTCAATAATATTGCGTACTTGGGTTATTTCTGGGTGCGGCACGTCGTGCTTCCAATCACTGAGTGTTTGCCCGTCCATGTACTCACAAATATGATACAAAAAACGACTTTGCGATTGCGTACTCAGTACTTTCATCACGTTAAGGTGGTTTATGCGTTGCCCTACCCAGCCTTCTCTTATAAAGCCTTGAAGGTAGTGCACATCGTCTTCAAAATTAACCGAAGGTGCTTTTAAAACCACTGGCGGTATATCGGGCGCTTGTTGCACTAAATAAATGTGCGAGCGACTACTGGCATGTAATTTACGAATAACCGTGTAGTCATCAATTTTTTGCCCAACATTAAGCGCAGGTGGAATTTTTCGTCGTGTTAGCGAATGATAAAGCTCATCTAACTTTTGCTCGGCAATATTTTCTACTTTTACAAGCAAACAACTTACGTTGTCGTCACTGCCTCGCGCTAATGCAAGTTCGGTAATTGCTTTAGCTGCATTTTCTAAATCAGTGTGCTCGTTAATTAATTTAGCTATATCACTACTTGGAAGCACATCGTGTACGCCATCGCAGGTTAATATATAAATATCGTCTGCTTTTAGGTCAACTTCGTATACATCTATTTCTTGATGAAGTTGTGCGCCAAGCGCACGCGTTAGCGTATCGTTTACTTTGTGATCCCGTGTAATTGCCTCTATTTTATTTTCTCGCAAGCGGGTAATACGCGTATCACCTAAGTGAAATATATAACCCGTTGCCGACTTTAAAATAAGTGCTGTAAAAGTGGTCATCCAATCGGCTTGGCGCTGACCAAGGTGATTATAATTAACCGATTGCGAATAAAGCCACTGATTTAAACTTGCTAACACCTTCGACACTGACTTTTTAACCGCCCAACTTTCGGGGGTATTTAAATACTCATTTATAAAATGAGTAACCGAAAGTTGAGACGCTTGTTTAGCATTTTTTGCTGATGAACACCCATCGGCTAAGCAGGCAATAACGCCTTTAGACTCTTTTTCTTGCGCTTTGGTATTAAGAGCTGCAAACGCATCTTGGTTTTCTGCTTTTAAGCCTTTTGCGCTGTGTCCGCCAAATGAAACGTTGAGTTCATTTTTTAGCGCTTTAGCGTGGAGTGTTTCATCAAACATAGTCAATAATGCCTTAAGTCACTGAAATAAGTTCAACGGTGCCGTCTTCATTTACCTCGGTAATATGCCCGTCTGGCTCGGTCATAAAAAACAGTGCAGCTAGGCCAAGTAATGCACTACCCGCAATAATGAAAAAGAAAGTTTGATAATCAACAAGTGACAATGCCGTTAAGTACACTACTGCACCTACATTACCGTAAGCACCTGTCATACCTGCAATTTGCCCAGTTAAACGACGCTTAATTAGCGGTACTGCGGCAAATACAGCGCCTTCACCTGCTTGCACAAAGAACGAACATGCCATAGCCGCAACAACTGCAAGCCACAAAGGCCAAGATGCATCAACCAAGCCCATTACAAAATAACCAACAGCAAGACCCATTGTAAGTACAATAAGGGTAATACGACGACCTAATTTATCTGAAATCCAACCGCCACCCGGGCGAGATGCTAAGTTCATAAATGCATAAGCAGAGGCTAAAATACCCGCGTACACCATATCAAGCGCAAACACATCCATAAAAAACAGCGGTAACATAGAAACAACCGCAAGCTCAGAACCAAAGGTTGTAAAATATAAAATATTTAAAACAGCTACTTGCTTAAATTCATAACGATGCGACTCGGGTACAGGCTCTTTAAAAATATGACCATTTACGTCAAAGGTTTTATACACTTCGTAAATATAAAGCAGAACTAAAAAAGCATACACGGCAAGTACAAAATTAGCCGAAATTAGGTTAGCACCAGTTGGTGAAAGCTTCCAAGTAAGTAATGCTAATGCGCCGTACATAGGGATTTTCATAATAAGCAGTAATACAAAGTCGCCTTTACTGGTAACTTCCATAGCGCCTACTTTTTTAGGTTTAAAGTATGTACCGCCTTTTGGTGTATCGGTTACATTTAAGTACCAAATAATACCAAATATAACGCTTAATACACCGGTTAAACCTACTGCATAACGCCAACCATCTTCGCCACCAAACATAAGTGCAATAATTGGCAGTAACATAGCCGCAGCTGCTGAACCAAAGTTACCCCAACCGCCATAAATACCTTCTGCTATACCCAACTCGTTAGCAGGAAACCACTCACTCACCATACGAATGCCCACAACAAAACCAGCACCAATAAAGCCTAAAGCAAAACGCGCTATTGCGGCTTGTTCAAATGTGGTTGCCATAGCAAACATAAAACAAGGAATACTACAGCTAATAAGTAGCGCCGCATAAACAATCCGAGGGCCAAATTTATCGGTCAGCATACCCACCACAACACGCGCTGGAATAGTTAACGCTACATTTAAAATTAGTAATGTTTTAACTTGCGCCATGGTGATTCCAAGCGAGCCCGCAATTGCACCTAATAAAGGAGCATGGTTAAACCATACAAAAAATGACACAAAAAAGACCATCCAACTCAGATGCAATACTTTCATTTTTCCTTTAAAGGATATTAAGTTAAATCCAGAACTCGGTTGCATGTTTATTTCCTCGTAAACGTATTATTGTTTTATAAATGCCCCACTCTTTTATATGAGTAGCAGCCCTAATCTTGTTAAATTTTAGTTAACCCAATACAGCAATTACTGAGCCACTAATTAAAAACCATATATTTCAGTTGGTTATATGTATTTATTATTTCAATGCGTTATAGTTGCACTATATGAGTGAGGGGATATGGGCTGTTACAGTGCAAATAAAAAGCGTTACTACTTGCTCTAGGATTTAACAAATTGGTATTGTTCAAAAAAAAGTATGAGAAGTTTGAAAATGCAAAAAACACCGCTAACTTACCAGCAGCAACTGCGCTATTCTCGGCACATTATGCTCCCGCAGCTTGATATAGACGGACAAGAACGACTATGGCAATCGCATGCTTTAATTATTGGTGTGGGTGGGCTTGGATGTGCGGTAGGTCAATACTTAGCGGCATCTGGCATTGGCACGCTTACCTTAGTTGATAACGATGAAATAGACGTGACCAACCTGCAAAGGCAAATACTGTATAAAGAAAGTGATATTGGTAGCTCAAAATGCAGTGCTGCTAAAAAACAGCTCAGCGCACTTAATAGTGAAATAGATATAAAAACCATTGAGGCATTTTTTGATGTAAATACCTCTACAGAACAGCTCTTTAATAACATTGATATAGTGATTGATTGCTCAGATAACCTAGCAACGCGCAATGCACTTAATAGCGCCTGTTTTAAAGCTAAAGTTCCGCTAGTGTCAGGCTCTGCAATACGTATGGAAGGACAAGTCGCGTGTTTTACTATGGATGGAAACAGCCACTGTTATGGTTGTCTATCACAATTTTTTAGTGAACAAACACAAAGCTGCTCAGAATCCGGTGTGCTCTCTCCTATTGTGGGGCTAATAGGCAGTATTCAGGCTACTGAAGCGCTAAAAATGCTTGCTGGTTTACCCAGCGGCTTAAGCGAACATTTATTGCTGGTAGATGGTTTAAGCATGGAGTTTAATCGTTTTAAAATAGCTAAAAACAGCCAATGTGCGGTGTGCAGCATTTAGTATCTGCACCAAACCTTGTAATGGATGATTTAACCCGTTAAAGCGTTACTCTAAATTATGGATTGTTGTATAAAGCACATCGCCCACTTTAAAGTCGTTTTTGTCCCACACTCGTCTTGAAACCAAGCCAAACAAGGTTTGCTCATCTACATTAAGCGTTAGCTGCCACTTATTATTAATAAGCTCAGCCTGAGTTAATACCGACTTTAAAACATTGCTATGCGTTGTTTGTTCAGGCCTTAACGCACTAAACGACATTTGCTCACTTTCTATAATTAGCTTATTACTGCTGTCTACAAGTTCAGGAAGTACAAAAAGTGGCTGCTCACTTTGCTTTAATTGCAGTTGATATAGCCCGTAGTCTTCATCAAATTTAACCACATCGTAATTAATTAAGCTCAGCGGTGTTTGCCTGTCGTTTGCGTAAATAGCTTTTGCAACGTGCGCACTTGCACCTTGGTTTATCACCTTACCTTTATTAAGCTGGATAAGGGTATCGCAGCAAAATAGCAGCTCTTTTAATGAGTGACTTACTATTATAAATTTTATATTAAACTTAACGGCTAACTCATTTAGTTTTGTGAGTGTTTTAAAACGCAACGACCAATCAAGCGCACTAAAAGGCTCATCAAGCATTATAAATTTTTGACCGGCAAGCAAAGTGCGCGCAAATACTACACGTTGGCGTTCGCCACCCGATAAGCTTTGTACGTCACGATTTAGTAAATCTTGTAATTCAAGTGTTTTAACAACGTATTCTAGCGTTAAGCTAGTTTGTTTATTCCCGCAGTGTTTTTGTGTAAACGCTAAATTACCTGCCACATCTAAATGAGGAAACAACGGGCACGATTGCAACTGAAGCGTAATACCGCGTTTATCGCTTGGCAACTCATGCACTGGCTGATTGTTTACATAAACGCTTTTTGCAGGCTCTAAACCACTAATACAACGCAGTAATGTTGACTTACCCGAGCCAGAAGGCCCGTGAACACCGAGTACATTAAACGACTCAAGCTCAAGGTTTATATCTAAATCAAAATTATTGAGTGCTTTAAAAAGGCTTAACTTAATCATGTTATTGCTTAACCCCTACAATGCTTTTATTAAACTTAAATAACAGCACTAAACAGGCAAACGAAATAGCCAGTAAAATAAGTGAAAGCTGATGCGCCGCCGTATAATTTAACGATTCAACATGGTCATAAAGCGCAATAGACACCACCTGTGTTTGCCCCTGAATATTACCGCCAATCATTAATACCAAACCAAATTCACCCAATGTGTGCGCAAAGCCCAAAGCAAACGCGCTACCAATACTGGGTTTTAAAAGCGGAATAATTAAATGCACAAAGCGTTTAAATGGGCTCAACCCAAGCGCAATGGCAGCTTCGTTATAGGTTTGATTAATATGCTTAAACCCAGCCACAAGCGGCTGCATTACAAAAGGCAGTGAATAAAAAAGCGAGCCAATAACCACTCCCTGAAAACTAAACGCAAGCTGTGTACCCGTTAGCCAAAACCAAAACTGCCCAAAAGCGTGATCAGGCGAAAATAAAACAAGTAAGTAAAACCCTAATAATGTAGGCGGTAGCACTAAAGGCATTGCAATTAATGCCTCTAAAAATGGTTTAAATTTACCGTTATAGCCAGCGAGCTTGTATGCCAGTGGAATACAAAAAATAAGAAGGAGTACTGCGGTTATAAAGGCAAGTTTTATAGTTAACCACAGCGCGGTTAAATCACTTTGAAGCATTGTTATCCTTTATTCTGTAACCTAATTCAATTAACTGCTGCTGCGTAGCTTCTGCCATTAAAAATTGCATAAGTTGCTTAGCGCTAGCATGCTTTTTAGTCGAGCTAATAATAACGCCTTGTTGAATTATATCGGGATATTGATTGGTAGGCAGCACGGTATAATCTAAATATTTTTGATCTTGCGTGTTACTGTAAGCCGCCCTTAGTGATGAAACAGCCACCAGCCCTACTCCTACATTACCACTTTGCACAAACTGAAACGCATGTGTAATGTTATTCCCGTACACATAATTTATTGGTTTTTTAAAATGGTTATTCGCGTAATGCTCTGAGGCACGCCCGTATGGTGAAAAACGCGGATTAGCAATGGCTACTTTATCATTTACTTTTTCAGTTTTGGGTTGCCACAAAGCAAGTTCGCCTAACGCGTAAGTGATTAAGCTGCTTTGCTCGGCATAGCCTTCTTTAATAAGCGATTGCGGGCGAAAATCGTCAGCTGATAAAAACACATCAAATGGCGCGCCATGCACTATTTGCGAATATAAAACACCGCTAGAAGCTGCTGATATTTTCACGTCAACATTAGGTAATGGGGATTTTTTTAGTAGGGTTTGCAATACAGTTTTAAAATTACTCGCTACGGCTACTTGCAGCGTTTCTTTTGCGTTTACGCTGCACGAAAGCATGCATGCTACACACAAAAAATAACCCAACCATGTATTGTAAAGCTTTGACATTATAAGTATTGTTTCAAAATAAAATGATTTAAGTAAGCAATATATATGAACGATGTTTGCAATGCACCCGGTTTATTACCAATTGAAACTGCAATACACAATATACTTGGCACAATAGCGCCAGTTAAAGACGTTGAAACCATATCAATAATGCAAAGCGTTGATCGCGTTTTAGCAAGCGATGTTAAATCAACTATAAACGTACCAGCACATAACAACTCCGCAATGGATGGCTATGCGCTATGTATTTCAGATAAAAGCTTAACCTATACACAAGTAGGTAGCGTGTTTGCGGGTCAAGTTTTTGAAGAAACGCTTACCCCAGGGCAATGCGTAAGAATAATGACCGGCGCCGCCATTGCACTCGGCGCTAACGGCGTTGTAATGCAAGAAAACGCCTCGGTTGATGGCGATAAAATTACGTTTACTGCGCAACCAGAGCTAAATGAAAACGTGCGTTTTGCTGGCGAAGATATAGCAATCGACGATGTTATTTTAAAAGCAGGCGATAAACTAAAAGCCGTTGATGTGGGGTTACTTGCATCTTTAGGAATTGCCAATATAGACGTAGTAAGAAACTTAAAAATAGCCGTGCTTTCTACAGGCGATGAGCTAATTGAACCTGGTCAGCCTCTTGAGCAAGGCGCTATTTTTGAGAGCAACCGCGCTGTTATTATTAGTGCGCTGCAACAAAAAAATATCGACGTGATAGATTTAGGAATTATTCCTGATGACAAAGAACTCATCACTAATGCATTTTTGAAAGCGAACGAACTTGCCGATGCCGTAATAAGCTCAGGTGGTGTATCGGTTGGTGAAGCCGACTTTACGAAAGAAGTGCTCAACGAAATTGGCAATATTCACTTTTGGAAAATAGCCATGAAACCAGGCAAACCTTTTGCCTTTGGTAAACTAGCTAACAGTTACTTTTTTGGCTTGCCAGGTAACCCTGTGTCGGCTGCTGTCACCTTTAATCAGTTAGTAGAGCCTGCACTGCAAAAGCTGTCGGGTCTTGGTGAAGTAAACCCTAAAATGCGCTTTAACGCTGTTACTACATCCGTTATTAAAAAGCGCCCTGGCAGAGCTGACTTTCAGCGCGGTACTGCAACAACTAACGAGCAAGGTGACTTGGTGGTTGCCCCGTTTAATAAACAGGGCTCGGGTGTGCTTTCGTCGCTTAGTAAAGCTAACTGCTTAATTGTAGTGCCAGCACAAAGCGGCAATATCGAAAAAGGTGCAACGGTAAGTATTGAGTTGTTATAAATACTTAATATAGACATAAAAAACCAACTAATGTTGGGCTTTTATGTCTAATATTTAAGTCAATTAATTAGAACAACGATTCAAAATCGCCATTTGAAAATAAAACCCCGGGGATGCCACGAACGGCAGTAACGTCAGCTATTTTAGTATCACCAAAATATAAACCGCCACTGTAATTACGGCCCTTTTGTTTTACATCTAACCAACGGCCATTTTCGCCTTTCGCAATGAGGTTAATATTGCCACTAACATCACGAATACGTAAATCTAGCGCGCTATTTTTTACACTAACAAATATATCTGTAGAAGTAAGTTCAGATAAATTTTCAACATCACCTACGTATGCAAATTTAAAGTCGCTTGCTCCACTTAATGGAAAATCTAACTCAAAAGTAAAGGCTAAATCATCATTGTCTTCGCCAATAAAAGGCGAAGCCTCTACTGCTGTGATATGAAATGCAGTGTTTTGAATGCCGCTTACGTAATTACCATTAAAATCAAAGGTAGATAACGTAGTTGACTCCTCACCTAGTGAATTAACAAAACGATTTAAGTTTAATGATAAGTCACCTTCTAGTTTACCCGCTGCTTTATTGATAATTACATTGGTCGTGATCTGCGCTATACCTGTATCAGCTTCTGGGTTTAATTCACTTTGAGCATCTATACCATCAAATTGAATCACCAGCTCACTCACATCAACACTTAATACCGTAGCGCCATTTGTGACAGTTGCACTCATTACACCTTCAATTTTATCTCCCAGTACACCACTTACCCTAAATGTTGGGATTGATAAATCAATTGCTATAGGTAAATCATCATATGTGCCAGTAATAGCCCATGTATAAGGTGATTGGCTATAAATGATATCCAAATCACGAAGCTTATATTGTCCTGCTGGCGTAGAGCCTTCTGCAAGTGGAGAATAGTTTGTAATAACTTCATTTAAAGCATTAGTAAGCGCACTAAGAGTTCTTTGTGTGTCTTCATCAAATGCACCTTCAAGCTCAGTAAATTTTGCGTCTAATTCATCTGAGTAAGCTTTTTCTTGAAGTCTTGCAACACCTATTATATTTCGCGTATCAACAAGTAACTCTCTTGAATCTAAGCTTTGTACTTCTGCTGAACGAGCCTGCCAATTTGTGAATGTAGTTACGCTCGCAATGGTTTGCTTAACTTGACCAGCGACATTTTTCAGCAAAGCATTACCTTGGTCGCTAAATAAGTTATCTGTAACATACTGCACTGCTAAATCGCTGTAATCTTGCCACGCTTGCTGGTCAGTCTCCAAGTTAGTAAATGCATTAAAAGCACTTACAACGCTAAACGTACTATCAGCAACACCACCTAAAATTGCCGCGTAAGTAAATGCGTTAGTAACCATTTCTGCTTCAACACTTGCATTTAAATTACTGTGCGTTAAATGATAAAAAGGCGTGGCTGATAAACTAGCCTGTGCTGCACCAAAACCTTCGTCAGTAATTGCTTTACTCAATGGCGATAAATAAACCGTATTTACACCAGGAGCACTAAAAGCAGCTGCTTTGTAATTAAGAGTAACGGCTGTTAATTCTTGATAGTCGATTAAACGGTTCGCGTTTAAGTCATTTGCATCACCACGAACTGTTCTGCCGCAACCGGTAAAGCGTGGGCAAGGTAGCGTTGTATCACTAGGTATAAACTCAAAGCTATTAAAAGTAAGTGGAGTTACATTTATACTCGCAGTATTGATGTTTTCGACTTCAATTGATTCTTTCACCACCCCATCACTATCTAAAACATTAAGCGTTCCCTGTGGTGATTGCCAATTAGATACATAAAAATTTACAGAAGAAGATGTTGAAACTTCACTCACTGCAACAGATTCTGAACTGTCACTGTCTGATGAAGAACCACAACCTACCAATGCAATAGCGACCCCTAAAGGTATAATTTGTTTTAACATCTTCATTCCTTAAAACTTAATGTTCACGTACCAATTCACATTCGCATAATAGGCTTTATCTAAATCTAAGCTATCTGTTTGTAAATTAAGACCAAAATATTCACTTTCTATACCAACCAAAAACGCTTCACTTTTTGTTTCGTAGCCTGCTTGTACTTTCCAATGATCCCAAAAGTGAATGCGGCCTTTTAATTGGCTAAACGTGTCTTTATCGTAACGTTTTAAAGTTAGTTGGGTTGAAAAACGCTCGTTTATTCTGTAATCGGCAAATGCTTGTAGTCGCATTTCCATCTCAAAATCATGCGATTCGGTATTTCCAAATGCAGACGTTTTTAATGATACTGTTGGCTGGGTAGTAATGTCGCCGTTGTCATTTTCACTAAATGGAACTTCTGTAGTTTGGCCTTTAACAAAGCCACTATCGTCGTAATCTGTTTTATAGAGTAAATCTTTTACACTAAAACCAAGTTGTAGTTCATCATTTACTTGCCAATCAGCAAAAATATCTAGGCTATAGCCTAGGCCTTCAGGTTTCTGGTCTGGTGTGAATTTTTTAAATAAAATATCTTTTGAAAAATTGTAATCAACAGTTACAGCACCTTCAACTTCATCGCTATAAATTTCGCCATTTACAGTAGCATCTTGAAAATGCGTACTCGAAAAAACGGATAATTTAGGTGTAATTGTTAATGAATTTTTATCTAAAAACTTAAAATCGTAAGATACAAAAACACCATTTGAAGTCGCTTGTTTTGCATCTAAATTATATGTATAAAAACGATCCTCAAACTCTAAATTATTTTTTTCAGTGTGAGTGTATTTGGCCGTATCTGGATCAAAATTAAGCACGTAATCATAGCGACTTTGTAAACCAACCTTAAAATTCCCGAAACCCACACCGACTTCAAATATATTGTAAGTAAATGCACTGTCTCCCGATTTTAGTGGTGCATCGAAATCATCGACAAAAGCTTGTACTGGCTGTGCTTCGGTGTAAATTTCTGCGTCAAAATGTGTAAATACTTGAAATTGGTTATCTGCGGAAACAAATGGAGAAATAAGAGCTGTTGAAAATCCTAACAAGAGAATTTTTTTTTTCATAATTTAATCGCTTTCTATAAAAAAAGGGAAAAGCGCTAGGCTTTTCCCTTTTATAGTTTAAATATTACTTAGATGAATCAATTAAATCAACATCAGTGTAATCAACCACGTCACCATCGATATAGGTTATTGAAATACCATTAGTAATCTCGGTTACTGTACCAAAAGACATCATAGCCTCATTGTACATAGCCATAACGCTACCTATGTAATCCGCACTTTCGCCATCAGTAATAGACAATGTGTAACCCATAGCATCATTCACAGTAATATCTAAGGTACTGTCAGAGCTCATTACTTTAAAGTCTACATCACCAGATACACCTTCTAATGAAATAGAACTTGAATCTGTTTCTTCATCAGCTGTAATGCTTAACACGCCGTTAAAGCCAGAATCGCCATCCATAATTTCAATATGGTTAGTCGTTTCAGTCATTATGATTTCTGCATCATCTACATTATCAGCCGTCACCGCGCCATCAAAAGTAAATACTAAACATGAATCGATTTGAGTAGCATCAATTGTACCTGCTGCAAATTCAACACAATCTGTCAATGCTGCTACTTGCGTATCAGCAGTTACAAGCTTAATAGATGCATCATTTTCGCCTACCAGCGTAGCACCCCAAGCAACAACTAGCTTATCACCTTCATAAGAAGCCGCTGCGTTAATCATTTCACCTGTAGTAGCATTGCTAAGCATAAGTGTAAGATCATCTAAGCTGTAATTGTAAGCCCAGTTAGGGAAACGTGTAGATGTACCCGATGCAGAATCACCCATACCAGAAACTTCATCGATTACATCAGCTACAATTTCAGCAGCATCAATAATAGCATCACCACCAGTACTCGTTAGCACTGTCATAGTCGCTAATGACTCTGACGTAGCTTTAACAGAAGCTAGTACAGTTAGTTTAGGAAGCGCTTCTTCTGCAGCAACTTGAAGCGCTAACGCAGCTGTAAACTGCTCTGCTGCTAATTCAGCTTTATCAGTAGCAACTTTAACCATTGCATCAGCATCATCAACTAATGTTTGTGCTGCGTCTTTATCTTCATCTGTTACAGCAACATCTAAATATGCTTGTGCAGCTGCTTTAGCTTGCGCTATAGCAATTTCCAATGCATCTACAGTTGTAGCAAATTCAGATGCGGCAGAGACTGCTGCTGTTGCAAGCTCTAAAGCAGCCGCTGCATTAACAGCGGTATCGATCGTCGCGTTTTGTGCATCAGCAAGCGCTGAAGTAGAAGCAGCTTCTGCTGTCATTGATAGGGTTTGCTTCGCATCTGCAACATCTGCTGCATCAATAGCAATAGCTTTAGCCGCCGTTACTTCAACATCAAACTCTGTAACAGCCGCATCAACAGCAATAACTAATTCAGCAAGCGCTGCGTCAAACGCACTTACTTTGTCAACTTCTGTATTTGCATCAGATAGTAGATCTTCTGCATTATCAAGAATTTGTTGGTATGTATTATTTTGGTCAACAAGTAATGTTGCTGCTGAAACAAGACCTTGAGACTTAATAAATAATTTATTTACTTTATTTGCTAAATCGGCAGTTTCAGCTTCATTAACAAGTGTAGCTACTGCACTTGCAAATGCGACAGCACTTGCTGCATCAGTAACCGTTTCTCCACCTAGAGATTGAGCATCTGCTAAGTTAGTCTCAGCTGTCACGACTAAAGCTTGTAAAGTAACAAGTTCAGCTTCTGATGCTGTAACCTCTGCTGTAACAGAAACAGCTAATTGAGCATAAAAATTGTCATCAGCTTCACAGTTATCTGTACAACCTAACTTTTCTAATGCTTTTTTAACTTTTTTAGCAATAAGCGCTAAACTAGCGTCAGTTGCTGCGCCATTTTTAATAGCTTTATTTTTTGCTGCTTTTGCTTTAGCAGCAATGCCAGCCGCTTGTAAAATAAATGCATCTTTTTCAGCATCTGTTGCATTTGGATTAACAACATTGAATGCATTTATAATTGCAGCTTCAATAGCATCATCATCACCAGTAGCAATGGCTAAAAAAATGTTAGATGTGTTTGTTACTGCTTGTTGAAGTTTAGCCGCTAACGCTGCAATTTCAGCATCATCACTACCGCTTAACTTACCATCTTTAATGCCTGTTTTTAATTTACTTAGCACATCGCTAATAGAGTCTAAACCTTGAATAGATGACGCTATTTGAGAAATTGCTAAAATACCTTCGCTTAACTCTTCTTCACCGTCTACATCACTTAAATCAACTGCACCACCAATTGAAGGGTCAGCAAGTAACTCTGGTATTTGAAGTGTGCTATCAGGTCCCATTAATTGGAAAAAACTGCGTAAACTTACTTCAGCAATAGTAGGAGGACCAACCTCTCCTCCAGCTGTAATAATTAACTGAGAACCGATAGTCGTAAACAATGTTGCATTAGCTGTTAAAGAACGAGATACACCTGGATCGCCTTGAGCTCCACTTGCACCTGACGTATCAGCTGTAATTGCTGGGACAAATTTGATTACTGACAGTTCTAGATCAGTTTTGTACCATTCACCAAATTCAATTGCAGTATCGCCATCATTTACATCATCAACTTCTGGGGCTGTTGCGTAAGAACCACAACCTAAGTAAGCATCACATCTTAAAAAGCTCTCATCGCCTTCTTCTGACGTTTTAACTGTGATGTAAACTGGTCCAGTAAAGTTATCTTCTAAGAAAATGCTGTAGCGTCCGCTTTCATTTGTTAGAACATCATCAGGGTTACCTGCAATTTTGTTTGCTTCTAAATCAGCATCGGCTGCATCTTGCGATAAACCTTCTCCAGAGAAAGATTCAGCTTCAGAAGAGGCTTCTAATCTAAATGCAACAGGTACACTTTGACCAGTTGCATCTAATGTAGAAACGCTTACTACCGCGTTCATCATTGCGCCTTTAACAGCTTTACCAGTTACTTCAACATTAAATTGAGCATCATCTGATGAGCTAAAAGATTCAACAGGAGGTACGTATACATTCCTATCGTTATCAGAACCACAAGCTGTTAAGCCCAATGTAAGTGCAACTGATGCTGCAATTGGTGTAAATTTGATCATACGCTTCGACATTTATTTCTCCTTGATAGCTTGAAATGAGTATCAGAAATTAGTTTAGTCACAATTTGCATTGTTCAAGTTTACAAAAATAATAAACGAACACGCAATACTAACCTTTGTTACTAGAATTCTAAAAATACCATTAAGCCATATATTTTTGCTACATATTTATACATTTTATTAAATGTATTTTGATTTTATCTACATACTATTTCTTTATGACCCTCAGTAATCTAATTAAAAATCATAAAAACTCAGGACGCTAAAATATAGTATATCCATTTTGTGAATTGAATATTACATTTAATTTAGTTTGTTAATATTATTCTTCAAGTAAATGCGATGAATCGAAGAAAAAAGCGGTTTTTTTACTGAACTGGAATGAAAATTAACTAAAAAAATATGACTATGACAACATTCAAATTTTTTCAATCGCTAAGCATTGAGCCATATATTTGGTTTTTCTTTTTATTACCTAAGGCAATTTAATCGCGATGCGAGGTTTGTAATCTAGTGGGCTCGCTAACTGCGTTGAAAATAGCTGGCTAGAGAAAATAAGTTTAATATCATCATGATTCAATATGTTAGTAAGTCTCTTAACCAGAGTTCAGGTTAAGTAATAACCGAGCAAATAGTCCCCAACACGAACCCAAGGGCAATGCATGTTTGACATCTATGCTGCGTTATCGCCTATTTATAGTAAATAACACCATAGGCGTTGCCTTGCCTAAAAACCAAACATACAGCTGCAAATTCAACCTCGAAGATAAATAGACCCAGATATTGAAATAATTACTACATAGAAAACCCCACTGCATAATCACAAGAGGGACTTTATTTTAATAAGGAACCCTTACAACCCCTTCCATTAATACTCGTGCACTGCGGCTCATACTTGCTTTGGTAACTAGCCAATTACCTGCAGTATTTTTAGCTTCAGCACCTACTTTTAGCGTGCCCGACGGATGACCAAAGTTAACTTCACTCAATGCACCGCCACCAGCGGCTATATTTACGAGTGTGCCTTCAATAGCCGCAGCCGTACCAATAGCTACAGCCGCTGTGCCCATCATGGCGTGGTGCAGTTTACCCATCGACATAGCACGTACTAATAAGTTGATATTGGCAGCCTCAATCATTTTACCGCTAGACGCTTTGTAATCTAAAGGCGCTGCAACAAACGCAACCTTTGGCGTATGTTGGCGAGCTTGCGCTTCACTAATGTTAGTGATTAAGCCCATTTTAACAGCGCCATAAGCACGAATAGTTTCAAGCTTTTCAAGCGCTGCAACATCGTTATTTATATCGTCTTGCAGCTCTGTGCCGGTATAATTAATATCAGCGGCGTTAATAAATACAGTAGGAATACCTGCATTTATCATCGTGGCTTTTAAAGTACCAACACCCGGTACTTCTAAGTCATCAACTACGTTGCCTGTTGGAAATAACGCGCCATCGCCATCAGCCGGGTCTATAAATTCAAGTTTTACTTCAGCTGCAGCAAATGTAACGCCATCGAGCTCAAAGTCGCCGGTTTCTTGTACTTCGCCATTGGTCATAGGGACATGCACTAATATGCTTTTTTTAATATTAGCCTGCCACACCCGCACGATAGCAACACCGTTATTAGGTACTCTGCTTCTATCGACTAAACCATTACTAATGGCAAAAGCACCGACTGCTGACGTTAAGTTGCCACAGTTACCACTCCAATCTACAAAAGGTTTATCTATAGCCACTTGACCAAACAAGTAATCAACATCGTGTTCGGCTTGCTCACTTTTACTTAAAATGACGGTTTTACTGGTACTTGATGTAGCACCGCCCATGCCATCCGTTTGCTTAGCATACGGATCGGGGCTGCCAATAACACGCAGTAATAAATTATCGCGCGCCTCGCCTGCTACTTGAGCAGGCTTTGGCAAATCAGTTAAATTAAAAAATACACCTTTACTGGTGCCGCCACGCATATAGGTTGCAGGCACTTTAATTTGCGGTTTAAACATAATGCTTGCCCTTATGCAGATTGTGTTGCTTCTAAAAAGTCTTGAGCAAAGCGCTGTAATACACCACCAGCTGCGTAAATAGAAAGCTCTTCTTGGGTGTCGATACGACACTTCATAGGCACAGTGAGTACTTCACCATCTTTACGGGTAATACTTAAATTAACGGTGGCACCTGGCTTTAAATCGCCTGCTACATTGTACGTTTCACTGCCATCAAGCTTTAGAGTTTTACGCGTTGTGCCTGCTTTAAATTCAAGCGGTAAAACCCCCATACCAATTAAGTTAGTACGGTGAATACGCTCAAAGCCCTCAGCTGCTATTACTTCAACACCAGCAAGTCTTACGCCTTTTGCAGCCCAATCGCGCGACGAACCTTGACCGTAATCGGCACCGGCTACAATAATAAGCGGCTGTTTACGCTCCATGTAAGCTTCGATTGCTTCCCACATACGGGTATTAGTACCTTGTGGCTCTAAGCGTGCGTAAGAACCTTGTTTAACGTCGCCGTTTTCGTCAAGTACCATTTCGTTTAGCAGCTTTGGATTGGCAAAGGTTGCACGCTGCGCTGTTAAATGATCGCCCCGGTGCGTTGCGTACGAGTTATAGTCTTCCTCTGGGACGTTCATTTTGGTCAGGTATTCGCCAGCAGCGCTGCTTGCCATAATTGCGTTTGATGGCGATAAATGATCCGTTGTAATGTTATCGCCAAGGACTGCAAGCGCGCGCATACCGGTCATAGTGCGCTTACCCGCAAGTGCACCTTCCCAATAAGGAGGGCGACGAATGTAGGTGCTTTCTGGGCGCCAGTCGTAAAGTGGGTCGTTATCTTCACCGTAATCTACGGTTAAATTAAACATCGGCTCGTATACTTTTCTAAATTGCTCAGGCTTAACGCTTTGCTTAATTACTGCATCAATCTCTTCGTCAGACGGCCATAAATCTTTAAGCGTAATATCGTTGCCTTGTTGATCTTGCCCTAGTATCCCTTTTTCAATATCAAAGCGAATAGTACCTGCAATGGCGTACGCAACAACTAAAGGAGGTGACGCTAAAAATGCTTGCTTAGCATAAGGATGAATTCGCCCGTCAAAGTTACGATTGCCCGAAAGCACCGCTGTCGTGTATAAATCGCGATCGATGACTTCTTTTTGAATAACAGGGTCAAGGGCACCGCTCATCCCATTACAGGTAGTACACGCAAAACCAACAATGCCAAAGCCAAGTTGCTCAAGCTCTGTTAGTAAGTTTGCATCTTCAAGGTATGATTGCACTGCTTTTGAGCCCGGTGCTAATGAAGTTTTAACCCAAGGTTTGCGCGTTAAGCCTTTTACATTTGCGTTACGGGCAAGGAGTGCAGCGGCAATTACATTGCGCGGATTACTGGTATTGGTACAGCTAGTAATAGCCGCAATAATACATGCGCCGTCTGGCATTAAGCCCTCTTCATTTTCAACGACACCCGAAATACCTTCTTTAGCTAAATCGCTTGTTGATACACGGCGGTGCGGATTAGATGGACCCGCAATATTGCGCCCCACGCTTGATAAATCAAACGTAAGTACACGCTCGTATTTTGCGGTTTTTAAGCTATCGCTCCAAAGGCCCGCTGTTTTTGCGTAGTTTTCTACAAGGGCAATTTGTTCTTCTTCACGCCCTGTTAAACGCAAATAATCTATTGTTTTATCATCGATATAAAACATGGCTGCAGTTGCGCCAAATTCAGGTGTCATGTTTGAAATGGTTGCTCTGTCGCCAAGTGTAAGCGCGTCTGCACCTTCACCGTAAAACTCTAAATAAGTAGATACAACACGTTGCTCACGTAAAAATTCAGTAATAGCCAGCACAATATCGGTTGCGGTAATACCTGGTTGGCGCTTACCTGTAAGCTCAACACCGACAATATCAGGCAAGCGAATATAAGAAGCACGGCCCAGCATTACGCTTTCAGCTTCAAGCCCGCCTACACCCACAGCAATAACACCCAGCGCATCAACATGTGGCGTGTGGCTGTCGGTACCAACTAGTGTATCTGGAAATGCAATGCCATCTCGGTTTTGAATAACCGGCGACATTTTTTCAAGATTAATTTGATGCATAATGCCGTTACCCGGTGGAATAACGTCAATATTTTTAAAGGCAGTTTTTGTCCAGTTGATAAAGTGGAAACGGTCATCATTTCGTCTGTCTTCAATGGCGCGGTTTTTTTCAAATGCGTCAGGATCAAAACCGGCATGCTCTACCGCTAGTGAATGATCCACTATTAACTGCGTAGGTACTACCGGATTCACTTTTGCCGGATCGCCGCCTTTGGCTGCAATTGCATCACGAAGCCCTGCTAAATCAACAAGTGCTGTTTGGCCTAAAATATCGTGGCAGACCACACGCGCCGGATACCACGGAAAATCTAAATCTTGTTTGCGCTCAATTAGCTGATTAAGTGCATCGGTTAACATGGCAGGATCGCATCGGCGTACTAGATTTTCAGCAAATACACGTGATGAATAAGGTAGCGTGGCGTATGCACCTGGCTTAATTGCATCTACGGCTTCTTGCGTATCGTAGTAGTCGACATTTGAGCCCGGTAAGGGTTTACGGTATTGGGTGTTATTAATTATGGTCATAATAAATTCGCTAATTGGTGACGGTGTTTGCTCACAGCTAGCGTGTTTAATGAAAAGTTTGAGAAAAACTGCTCGCTAGTGGCTATGTGCAATAAAAAAGTGAGCACATGCGTGCTCACTCATTTTTTAACGTGACTCTATTGGTGTGTAACTACGTGCATCAGGGCCTGTGTAATCGGCACTTGGGCGAATAATACGGTTGTTAGCGCGTTGCTCTTTTACATGCGCAGTCCAACCAGTAACACGGCTCATTACAAATATTGGCGTAAATAACTTAGTCGGAATATCCATAAAATGATAAGCAGATGCATGGAAAAAATCAGCATTACAAAACAGCTTTTTCTCGCGCCACATAATCTCTTCACAACGAACAGACACAGGGTAAAGCACGGTATCGCCTACCTCTGCCGCCAGTTTTTCAGACCACTTTTTAATAATTACATTGCGTGGATCAGACTCGCGATAAATCGCATGACCAAAGCCCATTATTTTGTCTTTACGTTCAAGCATGCCCATTACTTCTTGCTCAGCATGCTCTGCACTTGTAAAACCTTGAATCATATCCATAGCTGCTTCGTTAGCACCACCATGAAGTGGGCCACGTAGCGTACCAATCGCACCTGTTACACAAGAGTGAATATCAGAAAGCGTTGATGCACACACACGACCCGCAAATGTAGAAGCATTAAACTCATGCTCTGCGTATAAAATTAGTGATACATTCATCACTTGTGCAAATAACTCGCTAGGTGCTTTGTCATGTAACAGTGTTAAAAAATGTGCGCCAACAGAGTCGTCATCAGTTTGTGTTTCAATGCGTACGCCATCATGTGTAAAGCGGTACCAGTAACAAATAATACTTGGGAACACAGCAACCATACGGTCGATTGCATCATTAGCTTCGCTAAAATCAAGCTCCATTTCAAGGTTACCCAACATTGAACAGCCCGTGCGCATTACATCCATTGGATGCGCATCTTTAGGAATATTTTCAAGCACAGTTTTAAGTGCATCTGGTAAGCCGCGTAAGCTTTTAAGTTTAGCTTTATATTCAGCCAATTCGCTAGTTGTTGGTAACTCACCGCGTGAAAGTAAAAAAGACACTTCTTCAAACTGCGCTTTTTCGGCAAGTTCGCTAATATCGAAACCACAATACGTTAAACCAGAACCACTTTGTCCAACAGTACACAATGCTGTTTGACCAGCCACTTGCCCGCGTAAACCCGCGCCGCCTAATGCTTTATCTACCATGATTTTCTCCTATCTTAAATTTGTGTGTGATTTTATTTTTTAATAATTATTATTTGTCAGTTTTTGATGAAAAAAGTGTGTCGAGTGTGTTCTCGTACGTGTGGTAATCTAAAAAGTCGTAAAGCTCAGAGCGCGTTTGCATATTTTCAATTTGGCTTTGTTGTGAGCCTTCATTTAAAATTGCTGAATACACGTTTAATGCTGCTTTATTCATGGCTCTAAATGCACTTAGTGGGTAAAGCACCATTTCAACACCTACATCGCTTAACTGCTCTTTTGTGTAAATAGGTGTTTGGCCAAACTCAGTAATGTTTGCCAAAATTGGAACGTTAATCGCTTTTGCAAATGCTTGGTAATCAGCAAGGTCGTGCACGGCTTCTGCAAAAATAGCGTCAGCTCCGGCTTCAACACAGGCCGCTGCACGGTCTATCGCGGCATTTAAGCCTTCTTTTTGAAAGGCATCGGTACGGGCCATAATATAAAAATCGCTATCGGTTTTTGCATCAACCGCCGCTTTAATGCGGTCAACCATTTCACCTTGGCTTACAATTTCTTTATTAGGGCGATGGCCACAGCGCTTTTGCGCTACTTGATCTTCTATATGAAAACCCGCCGCACCGGCTTTAGTCATTTCTTTTACCGTGCGTGCAATGTTAAACGCCCCACCCCAACCGGTATCGGCATCAACAAGTAGTGGTAGATCGCTAGCACCTGTAATACGGCGAATATCTTCAAGCACGTTATCAAGGCTTGTCATACCTAAATCAGGCATACCAAACGAGGCGTTTGCAACACCGGCACCTGAGAGGTAAATAGCCTGGTGACCCATTTTTTCAGCCATCATCGCGGTGTATGCGTTAATAGTACCTACTACTTGTAACGGGCGGTTATTGGCAATAGCGTGTTTAAATTTTAATCCTGCTGACATTACTTTCTCCTCACTTTGAACGGTTGCTACGTGGAGTAACTTATAGTTTTAATCTGTAATTGTGACTGTTTAACTGCTCTTGCTAGCTTTTAGCTTTTAACAGCTTATGCTTTCTGCTTAGCTAATAAATCAAATTTGGTTTGAATATTTGCTTGCGATGCACTTATGTGGCGCTTCATAAGCATTTCGGCCAGTTCGCCATCGTGGTTTTCAATCGCGTTAATAATAGCTAAATGCTCATCAAACGCTTTTGATACACGCGGCCCCACCATGCCCATTTGTACACGGTACATGCGTATTAATTGATAAAGCTCATTACACAGTAAATGAATTAAATGCGCGTTTTTACTGCCTTGAATTATACGGTAATGAAAATCTAAATCGCCGGCTTCTTGATAGTAAGATTCGCCCTCTTTAACACGTTGTGTTTGTAGGTGCTGATTAAGTAATTGCTTTAAGCCTTTTACTTCTTCGGGTTCCATATTGTCGGCAGCCAGCCTACATGCCAAGCCTTCAAGCGAACTGCGAACTTGATAAACTTCAATCAAACGCTCAGCGGTAAGGGCAACTACTCGGCAACCTACGTTAGCTTTACGCTCAACAAGGTAGCAACTTTCTAAGCGATTTAATGCCTCTCTAAGCGTTGCACGGCTTACACCATAACGTTTGGCAAGCTCAGGCTCTGATATTTTACTACCTTGAACTATGCTGCCTTCAACAATCTCACGGCGCATATCTACAAATACCTGATCTGATGCGGTAGTAATAGGCGCTTCGTTTAAAAATGTGTGTGTCATAAGTTATTTTTTAGATTGTCGACAATTAATGCCGTTACTATGGGCTTATCAAAAAACCATGTCAACCCTTGAGCACAACAAAAAGACTAAAAAACGCACTCATTGTCGACACTATTAATCTAAAGTCGTATAAAATCACCTTTAAAATAGAGTAAAACAACAAAGTGTCGACACAGTAATAAATTGGATGTTACGTTTTTAAGCGCTGAAAATGCGTTATATAAATGCTATTATCGCGCTTTATTTTTATAGTATGAGCTAACGCGTGAACGCCAACACTTTTATTCCTGAGCACTTTATTGATGACGTAAAAACCTATTTACCAGCGCATCTAAACTTAGATGACTTTTTAAATGCGTGTCGTCGACCGCTCAGAAAATCTATCCGCGTTAATACATTAAAAATTAGCATTGAAGAATTTGTAGAACGTGCAACTGAAAAAAATTGGCTGCTAACCCCCATCCCTTGGTGCAGTGAAGGCTTTTGGTTAGAACGCCCAAGCGATGAAGAGCAAAACCTCGCTCTTGGTAATACTGACTTACATCTAAGCGGTGCGATGTACGTACAAGAAGCAAGTTCAATGCTGCCGCCTATTGCCTTAAAACAAAGTATTAAACTCGCTAACTCGCAAAATAACACCGTGCTTGATATGGCATCAGCACCGGGTTCTAAAACATCACAACTTGCAGCACTTATGGATAACCAAGGCGTGCTTGTTGCAAATGAGCTTTCGTCATCTCGTTTAAAGGTACTTAGCGCCACCTTAAAACGCATGGGGGTTGGTAACTGTGCGCTCTCGCACTTTGATGGCGTTATATTTGGCAACTACATGTTTGAATGCTTTGATAGCATATTGCTAGACGCGCCATGCTCTGGCGAAGGTACTGTGCGTAAAGACGCCGACGCACTAAAAAATTGGTCAATAGAATCAAACATACAAATAGCCCAAGTACAAAAAGACTTAATTAAAAGCGCATTTTACGCATTAAAGCCAGGTGGCACGTTAGTGTATTCAACCTGTACACTTACTCCGCTCGAAAACCAGCAAGTATGCGATTATTTACTCAGTGAATTTGGCGACTATATAGAGCCACAATCCCTAAGTGATTTATTTGAAGGTGCAAGCGAAGCCACAACTAATGAGGGCTATTTACATGTATGGCCGCAAACCTTCGATAGCGAAGGCTTTTTTATTGCTAAATTTAAAAAGCACGCAAGTTGCGATAACCCAAATCAAACTGTTAAAAAAGGCGCGTTTCCGTTTAACGAGTTTGATAAAAAGCAAAGTGCCGCGTTTATGCAGTCGCTTAAAAAGCACTTTGAATTAACTAATCTTCCTGGCAACTTAATGCAGCGCGACAAAGAGCTGTGGTTATTTCCACAAGGGTTTGAAGCCCTGCAAAATAAAATTAAGTACGCACGCTTAGGTATTCAAATTGGCATTATTCATAAAAATGGCTTAAGGCTAACGCACGAGTTTGCAACCGTATTTGGCAATGAGTGTAAAACTAATGTATTTGCTTTAAATAACGAGCAAGCAAATGATTATTTTCAAGGTAAAGATATACGCTTAACTGAAGCAACTCAGACAATAGGTGAGGTGGTATTAACTCTGTGTGGGTGCCCTATTGGGCTGGGAAAATGGCAAAAAAATAAGATTAAAAACTCACTGCCGCGAGATCTCGTGCAAAATACGCAGTTAATAAGCTGGGTATAAAAAATGGATAACCATTTTAAACTGCGCATAAAAAATCTAAGCATTTGTTATTAAATATAACTAAATGCAAAATTTAGTTATGCCTTTTATCATTACTTAACTACACTTTTAAGTACTTTCTTCTTCTCCCTAAGAATCTAGAAAGTTTTTTTAGTTAACGCAAGACTCAACAGAGAGTCATTCTAAAGCCCAGAGTTTTCCTAATTACTCTGGGCATTTTTTAATTTTCAACTAAATCAAATTCGGTTAATTCCCCAGAGCCATGAATCAATTGATAGCGCGCTAAATTGCCTTGTTCGAGTGTTATTAAACTAATCGCAGAGTCACTTACTAAATACTTTTGCCCTTCGCCCTTAGTTTGGTGTTTATCTACTTCCATATGCCAACGTTTAGTAAAAAAGTTAAGTGGGCTTTTTGGTCCATATAAAATTGAATCTAGTTTATCGAGTACGTTTATTAATTTACGTGGAAATTCGTTTTTAATACCACTGGCGGTAAGTTGCCAAATTCGGTTTGGGTGATTACCAAAACGTTTTTGCACTGAAAAACAAAATGAATAGTGCACGTCTCCCGATAAAATAAGCGTTTCGTTTGGTGTATCAGTTCGCCTAAACGTATCGAGTAGTTTTTTAGCCGATCCTTCGTGTGCCATCCAGTTCTCTACATCAACCATAAGCGGTTGCCCGCAAATATTAAACATGGCTTGAATAGCTTCTATTGATTTAACACCAAATACGGGGGCTGGTGATACAATAATAACCTGATCGTGGCTTAATAGGCTTTCTTCAAGCTCTGTTAGGCGTTCCCAATCAAGTAGACCTGAAGGCTCGTTAAAATTTTGCTCATTTCGCCAACGGTGCGTACGTGTATCTAGCACCACTACTTTTGGGGTTGTAGTTAACTCGTAATGCCAAAAACTAAAATCGTTTAGTGGTTTATCAAATGCTTTAAACTGCCATAAATTATTAGCAGTACGGCTTTGCTTAAAAGGTGTTAGTAACTCGCCTGTTTTATTTAGTGCGTCGTTCCCCATTCCTTGGAAAAGCCAATAACTAATTAAGCCGTTATTAATGATTCGTTTACTACTTGGATTTTCATTTATAGCTTGCTCCCACCCAGCGGTGAGGTTCCAATCATCGGTTACATCGTGATCGTCAAACATCATTAATGTCGATACATTGGCAAACAACCGCTCTACTTCACTTAAGCCTTTTGCATAATCAATCAGTGCTGTTTTTTCAGCGTCAAAAATAGTTTTGTTTTGCTTGTTTTGACCTGAATACGTTGTATTTTGTATATCAACGCATTGCCAAGCAGCAGCACTAAAATTTAATAAATAAAGCGCTATGTATTCTTCAAAATGGATAAGGTGATTGTAGGCTTTTACACTTGAAAAGTGAGGTTCGTCTTTTTTTAGCCAGTAACCTATACCTAATTTTGAACGTTTTTGCCAAGGCGTTTTTGGTAAATACAAATGACGATTATAAAGTTGCTCTTTTATATCGTCCGGTAACTCAATGGCAAGTGGTTGCTCTTTATAAATACCGAGTTGCTTAACTAACTGATGAATAGCTAATAACATGGGGCCTGCTACGTCATCGGCGTAAACCTGGTCACCGCTCAGTAATAGCAATTGTGCGCCTTGATTATTATTACCGCGCTGATTATTTTGCCAGTGACTTGCAGACACTAAGCTATCTTTTGCTGGATGATGTGCATTACGGCACGAGCCATGCAAAATATCATTTAATTTATTAGGAATTACAAATGCAGGCGTTGTTTGACCGCTATAGCACCAAGGCGATAAATCGATTACTGTATCGTCAATTACAAGCTCATAGTTTAATAAGCTATCTAGAGGGAGTTTGTTGTCTATTGGCTTTATAATGACGAAATGCAGATACAAATGTTCCCCTAAAGAAACAGTGTGTTGATCACTATAACACTCAACATTTAATAAGTTTATTTGGCAGTTTGCAGACTTGCTGGTAGCAAACTGAATACAGACTCCAGTTTGCTCTGCACGGCGCACCATTGGCCCCATTAGTAAAATAGGAAGGTTTGCCGTGTGAGTTTTCATGCATTTAGCCTTTAGCTGCTAATTTAAATAAAGAATAAAAGTTCTCGGTAGTCGCTTTAGCCAGTTCATTAAAGCTAATGCCTTTAAGTTCGCTAATGTAATAAGCAACGTCTTCTACGTATGCTGGCTGATTTGTTTGCCCACGATACGGTACCGGTGCTAAATAAGGCGAGTCGGTTTCTATTAATAAGCGATCGAGTGGGATTTTTTTTACGACTTCTTTTAGTTCTAAAGCATTTTTAAAGGTAACAATGCCGGAAATCGAAATATAAAAGCCCATGTCTATCGCTTTTTTGGCCATATCCCAGTCTTCAGTAAAACAATGCAATACGCCACCGCAATTTTCCGCTTTATGTTCACGCATTAAGTTTATGGTGTCGACACGTGCATCGCGAGTATGAATAATTAACGGCTTTTGTAATTCGTTAGCTACTTCAATATGCCCAACAAAACTGGCTTGCTGTACTGCATGTGTATCTTTTGAATAATAATAATCAAGGCCTGTTTCGCCAATAGCGACTACTTTGTCGTGCGATGCTAGGTCAATTAACTGCTGCTTGTTAAGTGCGTCTTTTTGATCAAGTGGATGTACGCCACAAGAAGCTGATACATCGTCGTAATGCTGAATTTTATCAAGCATACTCGGGAACTGATCAAGTGTTACACTTACACATAAAAAATGCTCAACCTTTTTAGCACGTGCTTTATCAAGCACTTGGTCAAGGTTTAAATCAAGTTTATCAAAATCAAGACGGTCTAAATGGCAATGCGAATCTACAATCAAAATTGGGCCTATTTTTTACTACATGGTGTAAGTCGGATTACCGGAGTTTAACATAGTCCCCAGTAGCTTTTCGATCTTAGAATTAAGGTTTGTTTTATCATCTAAGAAAGTAATACCTATCCCTGGTGGGTTAGAGCTTTGTGCACCTTGTGGGGTGATCCACGACACTTTACCCGTCACTACATCATCTTCTAGTGCATCAGGCAAGGTAACTCTAAGTGCCAATGAGTGCCCTACTTCGTAACGCATATTAGTGGGTACAAATAAGCCACCTTTTTTTAAATAAGGCATATAACAACGATATAATTCATCTAGATCATCTATATCAACTAATAGCTCTTGCATGTTTAATCCTTTTTATGAATTACGTAATATGTGCGCTAATCGCGATACTGCAAGCGGTAAATTAAGCCCAAGGATTTTTGTGTTATTTTGCAAAAATTCACTCAGAGCCTGTTGCGCAATCTGATATGCATCAAAGCTCATGCCTTGCATTAACTGCTGCTTTAGTTGCTCACTTAAGAACAAAGTAAATATGCGAACAAGCTCAGGCTGTTTATTTATAATATCGACTAACACTTTAAAATTATGACTTTGTTTAAACTCAGTTGCAAACTTATAAAGCATATCAATACTTTGTAACTGACTTTGCTCTTGCCAATGCTTAACTTGTAATGGTTGGCTATAAAAAAGTGGCAACCAGCTATAACCTTTAATTTGCAATGACTCAAGCCATTGCTGGGCAAGTTGTGTGTTTATTACTTTTATATCTGTTTTAGCACACCGGCTTAATATCGTGGCCGGAAGCTGTGCAGCTTGGCTTGTTGTAAGTATCAAAAATCGGCTATTACTTGGCTCTTCTAGCGTTTTTAATAATGCATTTGCTGCGGCGGTTGTCATTTTTTCACAATTTTTAATAACAACTACTTTGTTACCATTTTGCGCCGCAGAGTGATTCATAAAATCACTGATCCCGCGTATATCGTCTACGCCAATACTTTGCCCATCAACCTGCGTTAAACGTTTATCAGGGTGCGTGCCTGCAAGTGTGAGTAAACAACTTTTACAGTGGCCACATGGTGCTAAAATACTATTAGCAGCTGCTGATTGCTGTACTATATTTTGGCACAATAAGGCATTAGCTAACTGATCGCTTAACTCGAATTTACCAACGCCAATGGGTCCACAAAACAACTGTGCATGATGAAAACGTTGGCCACGAAAGCTCTGCGCTAAGCGTTGCTGTGTATCGTGTAGCCAAGGCAGTGCCATATTATTTTAGCCCTTCAAAAAATGTACGTAGTACGTTAGT
The DNA here is from genome assembly GCF_030847595.1 of Pseudoalteromonas sp. 20-92. NCBI lineage: Bacteria > Pseudomonadati > Pseudomonadota > Gammaproteobacteria > Alteromonadales > Pseudoalteromonadaceae > Pseudoalteromonas > Pseudoalteromonas sp. 20-92. Next base: position 138,400 of record NZ_JANJGQ010000005.1, on the reverse strand, counting down.
TATATCGCGGTGTACTTTATCGATGTCTTGGTTTGCATCAACTGTTTTAATTGAGCTGTCGTCGTTAGCAAGCTCAAGGTAACGCATGCGAGTGCGCTGAAAAAACTCAATAGCTTCTTGTTCAATACGGTCAAGCTCGCCACGCCCTTTTGCACGTTCAAGGCCAATAACAGGGTCAATATCAAGGTAAATAGTTAAATCGGGCTTCAATCCTTTTAATACCATTGATGATAACGACGCTAGTGTATTTGAGCTAATACCTCGTCCGCCACCTTGATATGCTTGAGATGATAAATCATGGCGATCAGCCAATATCCATTGACCTTGCTCAAGCGCAGGATTAATGACGTTATGCATTAACTGCGAACGCGCCGCATACATGATCAGCAATTCGGTTTCAAAGGCAATTTCTTCTTCATGCTCTGCTTTTACAAGTGTGCGCAGTGATTCGGCTAGTGGTGTTCCGCCTGGTTCACGTACATTTATAAAGTCGATCTGTTTTTTGTTTAAAAAATCTTGGCATAAGGAAATTGCTGTTGATTTACCAGCCCCTTCTAGCCCTTCTATTACTATAAATTTTGGTTTCATAAAATATTAATTCTTTTTATTTAATATATACGTTTTAACTGCCGCGTTATGCTGCTTTAACGTGGTTGAAAATTGGTGGCTACCATCGCCTTTTGATACAAAGTAAACATATTCACTTTGCGGCGGATTAACTGCAGCTAAAATAGCGGCTTTTGATGGCATTGCAATCGGTGTTGGCGGTAAACCATTAATTCGATACGTATTGTAAGGCGTATAATCGCGCAAATCTTTACGTTTAATATCTCCATCAAAACTCTCCCCTAAGCCATATATTACGGTTGGATCGGTTTGCAGGCGCATATTGGTGTTTAATCGATTAACAAACGCTGATGCAATTAACGGACGTTCACTAGCAAGGCCTGTTTCTTTTTCAATAATTGAAGCCATTATTAGTGCTTCGTATGCTGTTTTATAGGGTAGATTAGCAGCGCGCTGCTGCCAAGCATCATCTAATGTTTGCTGCATTTTCTGTGCTGCACGTTTTAATACACCGCTTGCAGTATCGTTATTATGATAATGGTAAGTGTCGGGGAATAACCAGCCTTCTAAGTGCATATTATTACCCAGTATTTGTGTACTTAGTTCATCACTTTTTAAATCGTTTTGTAAATTATCGGCTTTTTTAATAGCACTTAGTACTTCACGTAAGTTTTGCCCTTCAATAATGGTAAAACTAAAACTGACTTGCTGGCCTTGATTAATTTTTTTTATATTACTGATAACACTATCGGCTGTTAGCTCGTAAAGCCCCGCTTTTAAGTCGGTGAGTGTGGGATCTAATTTGGCAATTACCTGATAGCGCCAGCAACTTTCTACCCAGTTTTTAGCTTGCCATTGATGGCATAACTTATTAAAGCCAGTGCCATGCTTAACTTCAAATTGTGTGTTTTGAGCTACCTTTAACGGGCTATTTATTGTTGCTTGTAATTGCTGGTAACCAACAGCAGTGGTTATAACAGCTAAAAAGAGTACCGATAAAATAACTTTTAACACTCAGCCTCCTTGGCTAATAATTTAGTTAATAATGCGTGGCTGTCGTCTGTATTAAATACCTGTTGTTCAATACGTTTTACTGGTACTGCTCCCATTAAGCTATTACACACAAATACGGCGTCTGCTTGGATTAAGTCTTCTACTTTCACGCGTTTAAATTCAACTGGTAATTTAGCACATAACGATTGTAGGTAAACGCCCTTTATTCCGCACTCATCAAGCAGTGGCGTAAACACACACTTATTTTTAATCGCAAAAATATTAGCTGCTGAGGCTTCAATTACATTGTTATTGTAATCAAGCACTAACACATCGTCGCAATTTTGCGTTTGCATTGCTTTTTTAACTAGTACTTGCTCAAGCCGGTTTAATGTTTTAAGACCTGCTAAATAAGGTTGTGCAGCTAATTTAATCGGGCTTATTTCTAGACTTACACCCTTTTTAGTAAGCGCACTGTAATTACTAGGGTAATCTAATACACTCAATAAAATAGTAAGATTACACTCACTTGGCAGCCCATAACCACGTCCGCCTTCGCCTCGCGTTACAAGTATTTTAAGCACGTTGAGTGATGCTGCTTTTATATGCAAAGCAATTTGATTTTCAAGGCTATTAAAATCTAACTCAGGAAAACCCAAACGCTGTGCACATTCAATCAAACGCGCTTTATGGTGAGCCCAATACTGTACTTGCCCATCAACAACTTTAGCCGTTGTAAAAAAGCCGTCACCGTAATTTAAGCCTCTGTCACGCGTGCTTAAAGTGCTGTTTTGATCTACTGCTATTATTGTTTGCATTTTATTTGGCATATAAAAAAAGCCCAGTTAAACAACTGAGCTCTTATAATTTGATTCGTTGTTAAAAAAGATTATACCTTTTTAAACAGCAACGAGCCATTAGTACCACCAAAACCGAACGAGTTACACAGTGCAAAGTCTAGCTTTGCATCACGTGCAGTGTGCGCAATATAATCTAAGTCACACCCTTCGTCTGGGTTATCAAGGTTAATAGTTGGCGATACTTTTTGATCCGTTAACGATAAAATCGAAACGATTGATTCAACAGAACCCGCAGCACCTAATAAGTGACCCATCATTGATTTAGTCGAACCAACCATTACATCTTTAGCTGCATTACCAAAAATAGATTTAACAGCGGCAGTTTCGGCTTTATCGCCAGCATGCGTTGATGTGCCGTGTGCATTAATGTAGCCCACTTGCTCTGCATTTACTTGCGCATCGTTTAATGCATTTTGCATTGCAAGGGCAGCGCCTGCACCGTCTTCTGGTGGTGATGTCATGTGGTACGCGTCGCCACTCATGCCAAAGCCTACAAGCTCAGCATAAATTTTAGCACCACGTGCTTTAGCATGTTCGTACTCTTCAACTACGACAACACCAGCACCGTCAGAAAGCACAAAACCATCGCGGTCTTTATCCCAAGGGCGAGAAGCCGCTTGTGGATCGTCATTGCGGGTTGATAGTGCACGTGCAGCATTAAAGCCACCCATACCAATTGGTGTACAGGCTTTTTCGGCGCCACCGGCAACCATTGCATCAGCATCGCCATAAGCAATCATACGCGCAGCATGGCCTATGTTGTGCAAACCTGTTGTACAAGCCGTTACAATAGAAATATTTGGGCCACGAAGCCCATGCATTATTGATAAATGACCTGAAATCATATTAATAATGGTAGATGGCACATAAAATGGCGATAACTTACGCGGACCACTATTTAATAGTTTAATGTGGTTTTCTTCGATAAGCGTTAAACCACCAATACCTGAACCTACAGCCACACCTATACGTGTTGCATTTTGCTCTGTTATCTCGAGGCCAGAATCTTCAAAAGCTTGAACACCCGCTGCAATGCCGTACTGGATAAATAAATCCATTTTTTTTGCATCTTTTGGTGACATATAAGCCGATGCATCAAAGTCATTAATTAAACCAGCGAACTTTGTACCAAATTTTGATGTATCAAAGTGGGTTATTGTTTGAATACCACTTTTACCATCTAATAAGCCTTGCCAGGTTGATTGAACATCATTACCTAGCGGCGTCAACATTCCTAAGCCAGTTACGACGACTCGACGTTTAGCCACGGTTTGCCTCCAATAAGGGATATTTTTATAAGGTGGATGATCATACCCAAGCTACCTCAAAGTGCTAGTCCCAAAATAGATTAAAAACGCATAACACTAGCAAAAATAATTTTTAGTTAAGATTGGGAGTTAAGGTTTGTTTTTGAATCACGAACTTTGAGGTGGTTTGGATATATAGATTAAGGGCAGCGAATGCTGCCCTTAATTTGCGATTAATTACTCAGCGTGAGCTGTAACGTAATCGATTGCAGTTTGAACTGTAGTGATCTTTTCAGCTTCTTCATCTGGGATCTCAGTATCAAACTCTTCTTCAAGAGCCATTACTAGTTCTACAGTATCAAGAGAATCTGCACCTAAGTCATCTACGAAAGAAGATTCATTTTTAACTTCTTCTTCTTTAACACCTAGTTGTTCAATGATGATTTTCTTTACGCGTTCTTGGATATCGCTCATTCTTCTTTCCTTTATTAAAAACGCCAATGCGTTATTTTCAGATTGCGGCGTAGTTTACGCCGCATAATTCTCTGATTCAATGATTTGGCCATAAATAATTGTCTGGTCAAACCTCTGAGTGTAAGTTTTATCTTTTATCGCTTATTTTCACAGCAATTTCAAGTATGTTTAAAGCAAGTTCACAAATAATTCAATGTTTTTGAGTTAACTAACTTAACTTAATTTTATTATTTAGCCGATATTATGACTACTAAACCATGTACATCGCACCATTTACATGCAAAGTTTCGCCTGATACATACGCAGCTGCGTCAGATGCTAAATAACACACTGCAGCAGCAATTTCGTCTGGTTGACCTAAACGCCCTGCTGGAACATTGGCAAGCGTTGCTGCTTTTTGCTCATCAGTTAAATCATCAGTCATATCAGTTTGAATAAAACCAGGTGCCACTACGTTAACTGTAATACCACGAGATGCAACTTCGCGCGCCAGTGACTTAGAAAAACCAATTACGCCTGCTTTAGCCGCTGCATAATTAGCTTGTCCTGCATTACCCATAGTGCCCACTACTGAGCCAATATTGATAATACGGCCTTTCTTTTTCTTCATCATTGGACGAAGTACCGCTTTAGATAAACGAAAAATCGAGCTTAAGTTAGTGTCGATTATATCGTCCCACTCAGTCTCTTTCATACGCATTAATAGGTTGTCACGTGTGATACCTGCGTTATTAACAAGTACGTCAATATCGCCAAAATCAGCTTTTATTGCGGCAAGTGTCGCTTCAATAGATGCAGGATCCGTTACATTTAATGCATAACCTTTACCACTATCACCCAGGTACTCACTGATTTTAGCAGCGCCTGACTCACTTGTAGCAGTGCCTGCAACTTTTGCACCTTGTGCAACTAATGTTGTTGCAATTGCTTTACCAATCCCACGGCTGGCGCCAGTAATTAGGACAATTTTGCCCTCTAATGAAAATAAATTAGACATTTTATATACTCTTATTTAGCTGCATCAATTGAAGCGGCGTCGTTTACTGAGCCACAGATCATTGCTTTATCAATTCGTTTAGCAAGTCCTGTTAATACTTTACCAGGACCAAATTCGTAGCTTTGTGTTACATCTTGCGCAACCAAGGCTTGTACTGTTTCTGTCCAGCGAACTGGGCTATAAAGCTGACGTACTAGTGCGTCTTTAATTGCATCAGCTGACTTTTCAGCTTTTACATCAACATTATTAATTACATCACACTTAGGTGTATTAAATGTTAAAGCGGCTAAGTCTGCTGCTAGCTTATCCGCTGCTGGCTTCATTAGTTCACAATGTGAAGGTACGCTAACCGAAAGTGGTAATGCGCGTTTAGCACCAGCATCTTTACATGCTTGTGATGCTCTATCTACTGCCGCTTTATGCCCTGCAATAACAACTTGACCAGGAGAATTGTAGTTAACTGGAGATACAACCTCACCTTGCGCTGAGGCAGCACATGCCTCTTTTATTTCTTCATCGCCTAAGCCAATAATCGCAGCCATTGAACCTACGCCTGCAGGCACAGCTTCTTGCATATATAAACCACGGTTTTCAACAAGCTTAACAGCTTCACTCAAGCTTAGTACGTCGCTACACACTAGTGCTGAATATTCACCTAAGCTGTGACCGGCCATAACAACGTCGGCATCTGGGTTTGCTGCAAGCCAATCACGGTAAATAGCAACACTTGCAGTTAATAATGCAGGTTGCGTACGATGAGTTTGATTTAATTTTTCTTCTGGGCCATTAAGAACTAGCTCTGCTAAGTCGTAACCCAATGCATCTGATGCTTCTGCAAATGTTGCTTTAACAATGTCAGAACTCTCTAGTAGCTCTTGTAACATACCAACGCTTTGCGAGCCTTGACCTGGGAATAGAAGTGCAATTTTTTGTGCCATACTTTGCTCTTTTTAATTAAACAAATAAATAATGAAATACACGGCACATCAATTATTGATTAACCGCCGTGTCTTTAGAATGTGTTTTTTCGAAAATAGCGGCTATTTTATCAGGAAGTTGACGTTCAACCTCCTTTACCGCTTCATCAATTGCTGCTTGAAATGCTTTAGCTGACGCATTTCCATGACTTTTAACGACAATACCGCGCAATCCTACCAGAGAAGCACCGTTATACTGGTCGGGGTTCACCCTTTTATAGAGTTTTTTTATTATTGGACGCAATATAAACGCCATACATTTATATAAAAGGTGCTTTTCGAGCGCAACTGTAAACTTATTCATAATAAGCTTGGCAATGCCTTCGCATGTTTTAAGTGCAACGTTACCCACAAAACCTTCGCATACAATAACATCAGCCTTGCCAGAAAAAATATCGCTTCCTTCGCTATAACCAATGTAATTAATATGTGGGCTTTGCTGCATTAATTGTGCAGCCTGTTTAATATCATCGTGACCTTTAATATCCTCAGCGCCAATATTTAATAAGCTAACGCGAGGGTTATCGCAGCCAAGTGCTTGGCCAGCAACTACAGAGCCCATAATGCCAAACTGATACAGCATTTGCGCATCGCAATGCACATTAGCACCTAAGTCGAGTAAATATACTGGGTTTTTAAGCTCTGTAGGAACGGATGAAATGAGTGCAGCACGTTTTACACCTGGCAGCATTTTTAGCACATAGTGAGCCATAAAAAATAGCGCACCAGTATTACCTGAACTAACACACGCTTGAGCTTCGCCTGACTTAACTAAATCAAGGGCAACACGCATAGATGAATCTTTTTTTGAACGCACAGCAATTGCAGGTTCACAAGCATTAGTGACTATTTCACTACAGTGACGAATTATGAGTCTAGGATGAGGTAAGGAATCGAGGGATTCGAGTTCTTTAGATATAACGTCTTCATTGCCACATAAAATGAGAGTTAAATTGGCATGAGCGTTTACTGCGTGAACGGCAGCAGGAATAGATGAACGGGGGCCGTAATCGCCCCCCATCATATCTAACGCTATGGTTAGATCATTCAGCATATAAGTAATCTCTTATTTAGAAATTACTTGAACGCCTTTGTAGTAACCATCTGCAGTCACATGGTGACGACGATGAGTCTCACCAGATGTTTGATCTACAGTTAAAGTTGGACCACTGATCGCATCGTGTGAACGGCGCATGCCGCGTCTTGCACGAGACTTTTTGCTTTTTTGTACAGCCATAGTCTTCTCCTAAGAATCTTTCTTAAGTTGTTTCAAAATATCAAATGGATTAGGTTTATCATCTTCCGCCTTTAAAACACCAAAGCTGGCAGGCTTTGCTGAATAACTGCATGAAGCTTCGTTGTGGGTAGCTACTAATGGAATTGCTAAAATTAGTTCGTCTTCAATTAAATCAAAAACGTTAACTTCACCATTTTCATCAAGCGCTACTTCATCGTAGTCTTCTGGAAAAATATCTAACTCTGTATCTTCACCTACTGGTGAATATGCAAAGTCTTGAACCAAATCCAACCCTAAATCACCATTACAACGTTGACAAATGACAGTAACGTGTGTGGACAAATTGCCTCTAATCACAGCGAAACCTTGATCATCATTCTTGCAATGTATTTTTACCGCTATTTCACCTACTTCTTCCTGCACAACTTTCTCTAAACGAGTAAGTTTTTCAAGCGGTACAATTCCGTCATACTTTAAACGGTGCTGCGCTGCTTTGCCTGGATGAAGAGTGATGGGAATTTTCACCTTTTGCATAGGGGCTGCATCATATAGATAGTTAGTTTGTTAGTCAAAGTAAAAAACCATTTTTACTTGGTTTTTAACGTGTTTTACTCTCGGATCTGATTTATCCTAACTCAATCTGAATTATCTTAGGGAAACAGTCCGTGAAGCACCCACTTATTTTAGCGTCAAGCTCGCCTTTTAGGCAGTCTTTATTACAAAAATTTAATTTACCATTTGATATATTTTCACCAGACGTTGACGAGTCAGCACTTGAATGCGAAACACCTACCGAACTGGTTAAGCGTTTAAGTGAATTAAAAGCCTCTGCAGCTAATAAACACTTTAACAAAGGGTTAGCTATTGGATCAGACCAAGTCGCTGTGTTTAACAATCAAATTTTAGGTAAACCACACAATAAACAAAATGCCGTAAAACAACTAAATTTATTTAGCGGGAATACTGTAACATTTTTAACTGGGCTTTGTGTTTACGATATTGCAACTGGCACTAAAAAAACCTGCGTAGAACCGTTTAATGTGACGTTTAAAACACTCAGTGATGCACAAATTAGTGCTTATTGCGACGCAGAGCAGCCATATAACTGTGCTGGCAGTTTTAAAAGTGAAGGGTTAGGTATTTGTTTATTTGAAAAGTTAAGCGGAGACGATCCTAATAGCTTAATTGGGTTGCCATTAATTAAACTCAGCCAGTTACTGGCTGAGTTTGGTATTGATGTACTTACTGCTCAGGGTAAGTAATTTAGCCAAGCAGCAAAACCTGTTGCAGTTGCAGATAATTATCTACCGTTGCAACAGGGCTAAGCTTATTTAGTTGCTGTGCGTTGTGCACCCCCATGGTTACACCAATTCTATCCATGCCAGCAGCTTTTGCCATTGTCATGTCTATTTGAGTATCACCAATCATTACGGCCTCTTGAGCGCTTATGCCAAGTTCTTCAAGTAATTGATACAGCATATCTGGAGAAGGCTTTGATTGCGCTTCGTCACTTGTGCGTGTTGCACTAAAAAAATGTCTAAGTTGGCTTTGATCAAGCAAACGCTCTAATCCATCCCTACCTTTACCTGTGGCAACAGCTAAAACAGCACCTTGCTTTTTTAAAGCAGTTAAAACGCTGACAACATTAGCAAATACAGGAGTTGGCGTGGTATCAACACTATATTGGTGTTTATACCCTTTAATTAGCGCTTGATGCTGCGCGGTATCATCAGGAAATAAAACATCAATTGCTTTTTCAAGCGACATACCAATAATATTTTTAATTGCTAAATCACTTGGTGACACTAAATTAAGTGACTCAGCACTACTACGAATACAGTTAACTATTTTAGTGACTGAATCCATAACGGTGCCATCCCAATCAAAAATGACGAGCTTATATTTTTTAATTGGCGTCACTTCAATCACTGTTTTGCGTCTCGTAATTTTAGTAATGTATTTTTAAGCGTTTTATCAAGGGGCGCTTCAATACGCATCGTTGTTTCGTTTTTAGGATGATAAAAACTTAAATCGTGTGCATGTAAAAATAATCGGTTTAAGCCAACTTTACGCATAGATTCATCAAACCCTTGATCGCCGTATTTATCATCACACGCTATTGGATGACCTTTACACTGCGTATGCACACGAATTTGGTGTGTACGACCTGTAACAGGCGACGCTTGTACAAGCGAGCAATCATTAAAACGTTCAAGTACTTTAAAACGCGTATGCGAAGGCTTGCCCTCAGTGTTATCTACACGTACTACGCGTTCACCCGATTTAAGCGTATTTTTACGCAGCCCTTCGGTTACATTTTTAGTTTTAGAGTCCCACTGCCCTTCAACTAGTGCCCAATAATTTTTTTCCATTGTTTTTTCACGAAGCTGTTCATGCAATGCTGTTAACACCGAACGACGTTTTGCTATAAGTAAACAACCCGATGTATCACGGTCAAGCCTGTGAACTAGCTCAAGACTGCGCTCCTCTGGGCGAAGCGCGCGCAAAGCTTCAATTAAACCATAACTTAAACCACTGCCACCATGAACAGCCATGCCTGAAGGTTTATTTATAACGATAAGGTATTTATCTTCAAATAAGATATCGTTTTCAAGGCGAGTTACTTTATCTAGTTTTGATGGTACAAACTCTTCACGCTCAGCAACCCTGATAGGTGCAATACGAAGCACATCGTCAAGCTGTAGTTTATATACAGGCTTAATACGCTTTTTATTAACGCGTACCTCACCTTTGCGCAAAAGTTTATAAATAGCGCTTTTAGGCACCCCTTTTAAATGGGTAATAAGAAAGTTATCAATACGCTGACCTAAATGGTCTTCATTGATCGTGACATAAGTTACTTGTAAGTCGTTTTTTTCTGACATTGCCTAATCACTAATTTAAGTAAAATAATTTAGTTGCTAACACTGTAATAATAGTGGGATAATCAGCAGCGCAAATATTTAGTATTTGCAAATAACAACGGTGCTTTTTAACACATTAAAACATTCGTGATGCACATTCTGGGTAGCCGATCATACAGATCCGAGTTAAGTTTTCCAAAGCTTTTATACATACCTAGTCAACACGTGCGATCAATTAACGGCAATGCGCGTAATATATTGCTGGTTAAGTTTGAACATGAAGTGGTTTTTAATGCGATTGAGAAAGCAATGAACAGATAATTTGTCTGATAGTGACGACGTAAAAACACGTCGTTCAGCATTTGCTCAATTATTGTAGTACCGTACAGCAGCTTATTTAGAACTAAAAAAATCTAATAAATAAGCGTTCATTAACATTGGTAGCAACTTTTGCTCTTAAAATGGATATTAGTGATACATAAATATGTATTACTCACCAACTTAATGAGCCCTACGCACCTAATATGAATGACATTTAGTAAGATTGATATGACAGGCCAACTTCTGGGTAAAACATGTAAACGTAGCTGAAAAGCCGACTGTTTTAACACCATTTAGAATTTAATAACGGTAATACACGTTATTGTTTGCCAGCATTTAAAATACTGCGTACGAAAATACAGAGCCGTTCCGTTAAAGACCCAGTCGTGAGGCTGCACATTCTAAAAATAGGAACAACTGAACAGGCGATAAAAACATCGTCATGTCAGCGACATAAATAAGTAGAGTAACAATATGAAACGTATGCTAATCAATGCAACGCAGCAAGAAGAAATGCGCGTAGCACTGGTTGATGGCCAGCGCCTATATGATTTAGATATAGAAAGCCCAGGTCACGAACAGAAAAAAGCCAATATTTATAAAGGCAAAATAACCCGCATTGAACCATCTCTTGAAGCAGCATTTGTTGAATACGGTGCTGATCGCCATGGTTTCCTCCCTTTAAAAGAAATAGCCCGTACTTACTTCCCTGCAGGTTACACTTTTCACGGTCGTCCGAATATTCGCGACGTAATCAAAGAAGGTCAAGAAGTAATAGTACAAGTTGATAAAGAAGAACGAGGCCAAAAAGGCGCAGCGTTAACTACTTTTATCAGCGTTGCTGGTAGTTACTTAGTTCTAATGCCTAACAATCCTCGTGCCGGTGGCATTTCTCGCCGTATTGAAGGTGATGAGCGCACTGAACTTAAAGAAGCACTAGGTCGTTTAGAATTACCTAAAGGTATGGGCTTAATTGTTCGTACTGCTGGTGTTGGTAAATCGTTTGAAGAACTAAACTACGATTTAAAAGCATTATTAGTACACTGGGAGGCTATTGGCCAAGCAGCCGACAGTGCTAAAGCGCCTTTTTTAATACACCAAGAAAGTAACGTAATATTTCGCGCCATTCGCGATTATTTACGTCGCGACATTGGTGAGATATTAATTGATAAACCACGTGTTTTTGAAGAAGCTAAAGCGCACATTGAGCGTTTTCGTCCTGATTTCATGAGCCGCGTTAAGCTTTACCAAGGCGATACGCCATTATTTACACATTATCAAATTGAAAGCCAAATCGAGTCAGCGTTTCAGCGTGAAGTGCGTCTTCCATCTGGTGGTTCAATAGTTATTGACCCTACTGAAGCATTAACATCTATCGATATTAACTCGTCTAAAGCAACAAAAGGCGGTGATATTGAGGAAACAGCACTAAATACTAACTTAGAAGCTGCTGATGAAATTGCACGTCAGTTACGTCTTCGTGACCTAGGTGGTTTGATTGTAATCGACTTTATCGATATGACCCCTCCACGTCATCAACGTGAAGTAGAAAATCGCTTAAAAGATGCTGCTCGCCCAGATCGTGCTCGTGTTCAAATTGGCAAAATCTCACGCTTTGGTTTACTTGAAATGTCGCGTCAGCGCTTGCGTCCTTCATTAGGTGAAGCAAGCCAAGGCCCATGCCCTCGCTGTAGCGGACAAGGGACTATTCGTTCTAACGAATCAATCGCACTTTCTATTCTTCGCTTAATTGAAGAAGAAGCAATAAAAGACAATACGACACAAGTAAATGCACAAGTGCCTGTTGCTGTTGCCGCTTATTTGTTAAATGAGCAACGACGTAGTGTTCATCGTATTGAAAAACATCATAAATGTGATGTAGTGATTATTCCTAATCAACATATGGAAACACCACATTACGAAGTTATGCGTTTACGTAAAGACGAAACACTTGAAACGGTAAGTTACGGACAAGTTATTGCGCCTGAGCCTGAAGTATTTGAGATGTCTAAATCTCCAAGTACTCCAGTACGTGAAGAACCAATGCTAAAAGGTGTAGTAATGCCTTCTACACCAGCTCCACAAGCAGCGCCTGCACAAACAGCTAAGCCAGTGACCAATGAGACTAAAGCTAATGGTGGCTTATTTACAGCAATCACTAAGTGGTTTAAGTCGTTATTTGCTACTGAAACGGTAGAAGAGAAAAAAGAAGCCGCTGAAAAGCAGCAAGAAGAAGCACGTAATAACCGCAGAGGTAACGATAACCGCCGTCGAAATAACAATCAACGTCGTCGAAATAACCCTCGCACTAAGCCTCGTGCTGAACGCAGCAATACTGATCAAGATGAAGCTAAAACTGATTCACCAGTAACTAACGAGAACCAAGAAAGAAACGAAAATCGCAACAAGCGCCGTCGTAATCCTAACTCTCGTAAGCGCCCAGAGCATAAAAACCAAGAAAAAGATCAAGTTAAAACTGAAGCCCCTGCAAAGGCGGAAGTAGAAACTGATTCTAAGCCAGCACAAGCTGCAGAGCCTAAAGAGCAGAAGCCTAAAGTTCGCCGTCAACGACGTAATTTACGTAAAAAAGTACGTTTACAAGACGAAAATGCTGAACAAGCAAAAACAGTAGATAAAATAACAGAACAAACTGTGGTAAGTGATGAAAAACCACAAGTTAAAGAGCAAGTTACGCCTACTGTAGAAAAGCAAACGCAAGCTCCAGCAGAAAAAACAGCGCATATTAAAGAAGAGAAAGTTGACGTTGTTGATTCTAACGATGAAACATCTGCATCTGATGGAGAACAAGAGCAAACACGTACACGTTCACGCCGCTCTCCTCGTCATCTTCGTGCATCTGGTCAACGTCGCCGCCGACCAGAAGGTGAAGGTTCTGAAAACAAATCAGACGAAACACCTGCATTTGTACCAGTAGCAGATCAAGCTGCAGCTGAGTATGAAGCTGAACTTAAAGCTAAATCGCAAGAAACCGCTGTTGATGCTTCTGAAAAAGTTGAACAAGCACTTGCTGTAGAAGACTTGGCTAAAGTTGAAGCGGTTAAAGAATCAGCTGAAGTTGAAGCACCTGCAGTGACTGAGCAACCCGCTAAAGTTGAAGCGCCTGTAGTGACTGAGCAACCCGCTAAAGTTGAAGCGCCTGTAGTGACTGAGCAACCAGCTAAAGTTGAAGCGCCTGTAGTGACTGAGCAACCCGCTAAAGTTGAAGCACCTGTAGTGACTGAGCAACCAGCTAAAGTTGAAGCGCCTGTAGTGACTGAGCAACCAGCTAAAGTTGAAGCACCTGTAGTGACTGAGCAACCAGCTAAAGTTGAAGCACCTGTAGTGACTGAGCAACCAGCTAAAGTTGAAAAATCAGTACAGCATGTTAAAACCGTCGTTTCGCAAGGATCTGCAAGTGCGCCAATGGCACAACCTACTCCTGTAGCTGATAGCGAAGTAAAACATATCTCTGTTGCAATGGCTCACGACAAACGTGAACTAGTACCCGACAGTGGCTTACGTGCAGGCTCAATCAAACCTGCTGGTCGTGCAAGCTCTGCAATGACTAAAACAATGAGTGCTGATTAGTAACTAACGCTCATTAAAAAGCCCCGCTATGTACTCAATAGCGGGGCTTTTTTGCTTTAAGTGCTATGTAAAGCGCTTCTAACGTGATCAAGCCCTACAAGTAAACACCAAACGTTAAATCCATAACCTGTAGACGCACAGCTTGCTGGCGTTTAAAAACGACGTTTTTACCAAAATTATTAACTAGCAGTACCTTTTTAATGCATTGCAATACATTAAGACTCACCTCACCTTTTTTAATTCACCATTTAAAGCTTTGAGAAGCTGCGCTTCTAACGTGAGCAAGCTCTACGTCTACAGGTAAACACCAAACGTTAAATCCATAACCTGTAGACGCACAGCTTGCTGGCGTTTAAAAACGACGTTTTTACCAAAATTGTTAACTAACAGTACCTTTTTAATGCATTGCAATACATTAAAACTCACCTCACCTTTTTTAATTCACTATTTATAGCTTTGAGAAGCTGCGCTTCTAACGTGAGCAAGCTCTACGTCTACAGATAAGCACCAAACGTTAAATCCATAAACTGTATGCTGGCGTTTAAAATTAAGTTTTCTCACAAAAAAACGCGGTCTACTTGCCGCGTTTTCAATAAAGCTAAAACATTATTTATGTAATGTTTATTCTTGCTCTTGTTCCATAAAACGTTGTAACTGATCTTTTAAATTTGGCGGAATACCTTTAATCACTAAGGTATCAGTCGCTTCATTATAAGTAACGCGCTCACCTAAATGTTTACGCTCAAAACTTACACTTACGCCACCACCTAGACCTGAAAACTTAACCATACTGGTTACCGTTTTTTTATCTACAGGGAAGGTTTCTTCTAAGTCATAGCTTTGTTCTTTACAAAAACTGTCGAACGGGCTGTCATCGCCTTTAGTGAGCGTTGCTGATAGATCGCTCACACTTGCATCTTCGCCTGTAGTTACGCAATCATTACAGTAATCAAATACTTGTTTACGTAAGTCGTCTTTTTCTGATTTATCAAACTGTTGCTCTGATAAATAATCCTCTACTGCGCTAAGCATTACTTGGCTTTGCTGTTTTGAATCAATACCCTCTTCACAACCTAAAAAGTCTAAGAAAAAGTCAGCAACTTTACGTCCAGCTCGTCCTTTGATAAATGAAATATAACGGTTGTCGTCAGCTTGTGTATCCCACGCTGTTAAGTCGATGCGAGCAGCGAGTTGCATACGCGATATATCTAAATGGCGAGAAGCTGCTAAATCAAGCTCTGAAGTCATTGAATAATGTTCTTTGATGTTAATCATCGCAATTAACATGTAATCGGTAGCAACATACTGATAATGACAAAATACTAAATAACCTGTTTCACTAAAAGCATACTTATCAAGCTCTTCTTTTAAGACTGTTGAAGCTTGCTCTGTCATATGCCAAAAGCCCAACTCATCATTACGGTAACTTTGCATTGCTGATGCTACAATACTGTTTTTGTCTCCACTGAAAGCACAATAACCTTTACCAGGTTTACCGTTGTACGCATGATGTAACTGCTCAATGAACACGGCCACTTTATCGTTGATGATCATTTCATCATTTCGAAGGTGAATTTGCGTATCGTCGTCTTTTTTGTCTACATAATGAACGACTAATTTTTTAACGTCTGTTGTCATCTTTGTTTTTCACGCCTCTAGTGTTAAAATACGGGAATATAACTATTTTATTGAACCAACTGATGCCAATCTTATCAAAATACTCTAATGAAGAAGTAGAACAAATCGTCGATCAGCTTATTGATGTGCTAACTAAACATAATGCACCGGTTGATTTAAGCCTTATGTGTTTAGGAAATTCTATCACGCATATCTTAAAAGAGCATGTACCAACAGGGAAAAGACAAGCCGTAACTGAGAACTTTGCAAAAGCATTGTCACAGTCGGTTAAATAAACTCTATGAACTTATCGCAGCACAATCAGTTTTCATCAAAAGCGAGTCAGTTATTAAGCTGGGGGCATTGGTTCACCTTTGCCAACATCGGCTTAGCGCTATTTATTAGCTTAAGCTATTTATTTGCCGATTCGCCACCAACTAGCTTTATGGGCATAACTTATATGCTAGTGACATGGCTTAGCCACACTAGTTTTATTGCCTTTTTAGCATTTGTGCTGACGGTATTTCCGCTTAGTTTGATTTTCCCCTATCCTAGGCACATTCGTGGAATGGCTGCTGTAATTGCTACGTTTGGCGCATCACTGCTTACTCTTGATGCTTATGTGTATGTTAATTTGGGCTATCATTTAAGCACTTCCGCTTTGCCTGAAATCATCTCACTACTGTGGCATCGATTAACAAGTTCGCCTGCTTTAACAACTCTTTTTGCCGGCGGTATTGTTCTGCTAATCTTAGGTTTTCAACTCGTTGCCAGTAATCTTACATGGCGGCATTTAGCGCGTCTAAAACAGTTTAAATTTGCACGTTACGCAAGCTCATTTTTAGTTATATGTTTTGCGCTTAGCCACAGCATTCATATTTGGGCAGATGCTAACTTAAAATTTGATGTAACAAAGCAAGATAATGTTTTACCACTTTCATACCCTACAACAGCTAAAAGTTTGTTAGCTAAAAATGATTTACTAGATATCGAAACATATAAACAAGCTCATAGCGTTAAAATTAATAACCAAAATATTAACTACCAAATACCAACTCCTCTTGAGAAATGTGAAGATTACACTCAGGCTAATATCGACATTTTTGTTTTTGAAACCGACCAACAATTAGCCGACTTTATTTCAGAAAATAAAGGTCTACATAAAACAGAGCAGTTTTTACAGCCAACTAATCATAGCGACATGCTATTTAGTTTGGTATACGGTTTACCTGCCTTTTATAAAGTTGCGATAATTGAAGAGCACACTCTTCCCGCATGGCAGAGCCAACGTCGCAGTATTGAAGTAAGTGGTATTAACGAGCTGAGCTTTATTAATGACCAAGCTCACACTAACAGTGCGATTAGAGTTATTAGCGGTTCAAAAGTTGTATCCCCACGCAATAACGCAACGCAAATCTTTGCTTTTAGCTTAGTAAATGATACTCAAGAAGTGGTAAGTACATCAACCTTATACAGCTCAGATAAAAGAATCTCAAAGGTTGAAGGCTTAATTCAACCAAGTGATTTAATTGCGACTAGTGTCGGTCAGTACTTAAATTGTAAAGCGATTGCCAAACAAACAATGTTAGGTGTTAACCTATACAAGAAAAAAGACAATATGGGTGTTAATTACTCCCAAGGTGTAGTCATAGCATACAAAAAAGATAGGATCACATTAATAGACTCAGATGGGAATTTTAAAAACATCTCTGCCGCTGAAGGGTTCTCTATTGAGCAAGGTTTAGATATTCCATTTTTAGTACAAAGCATTAAGAAGTTAAAAACATTCACTCAATAACTGTAATCCTGACCTAGCTTGCTATAACGTCAAGCTAGGTTATAGTTTTTATTTTGGAACTGCGTTTTTAGCAACGCAAAATAAATTCATGGATGCCCTGCTATGATTAAACTTGTTAGTTACTTATTTTATTCACTTTGCATCTTTATCTGCTTTTATAATAACGCCACGACTTACTACAAATGCGTGACAGAAAAAGAGACTGTTTTTTCTCAGTTTCCTTGCGATCATCGCGCAACTACACACAAAGTAAATACCACAAACATACTGCAAAATGGCCCTGAAGTTGATTATAGAAAACAACTAAACGATCTTGAGCGAGAAAGGCTTTTGGCTGGGTTACAAGCTGAACTTCGCAGTAACAACCATAAATTAACGATACTCGATCGTGAAAAAGAGCGAGCTGAATACAAGCAACAACAGCGCCTTAACCATATTTTAGCCGACGATGAGAAAAATATAATTACTAAAGATATTACCAAGAACATTAAACGAATTAATAAAGAATATAAAAAAGAAGTATCTGCTATTGCTAAAAAAATTAAAGAACTAGAAAAAAAAATATTAATATACAAATAAAACGCTCATAAAGCATTATGAGCGTGTTCGTAATTTAGCTTGGTTTTAAACTTAAAATAACATACCCTTAACACAATAGAGTATAAACTCTAACGTATAATAAGGAATGCTTATGCAACCACATCGTATTGCTGAACTAATTTTAACTGGCTTTAAAAAGCACTATAAGCTATTTCAAAAAACCACGGCAAAAGCCCCTCTCGCTTTTGCTAATAAAGATTGGCAAGCAATTAACGATATAAGCCGTTTACGTATTAGCTATTATGATGATCGTGTTAACGAAACGACACAATTTTTAAAAATAGAACATCCTACAGATACCCTTGATGAGTCTCTTTGGCTTGCAGTAAAAAAAATATATCAACACTTTTTATGCTTTCACCCACAAGCAGAGCTTGCCGAAACATTCTATAACTCTGTATTTTGCCGTCTTTACCATAGACGTTACTTTCATAATGACTTTATATTTGTACAAGCCACATTAAAAGACGCGCCATCTGTTCCGGTTGAATCCGAGTATAGAAGTTATTTCCCGGTAGTTGATGGTTTAAAGCCTACGATAAAACGTATTATCAATCACTTTGATTTTAAAGCCCCATTTGTAGATTTAGAACGAGATATACGCTTGCTTGTTAAAGCATTTTACAAACAAGCCCCCGATACTCACCACCAACCTTGGCAAATGCGCTTTGATATATTACATACTGCATTTTATCGTAACAAAGCGGCGTATATTGTTGGCCGTGTAGTTTCTCAAAGCGGTGTGCAACCTTTTATTATTGCAGTACTACATCATAAAGATAAAGGCTTATACTTAGACGCCTTGCTCACTAAATCATCACAAATGCGTGTTATTTTTGGCTTTGCGCGTGCTTATTTTATGGTGGAAACTCATGCACCTTCAGCGTTGGTAAGGTTTTTAAATCAGCTAATGCCAAACAAAACAATTGCAGAGCTATACAACGCGATCGGTTTTCATAAACAAGGCAAAACTGAATTTTACCGCGAGTTTTTAAGTCATTTAACGCATTCAAGTGATGAGTTTACAATTGCACCTGGTACACCGGGCATGGTGATGATGGTATTTACCCTCCCCTCTTTTGGTTATGTATTTAAAGTCATTAAAGATAAGTTTGGTGAAAGCAAACCATTTGGTCGCAACACCGTTTTAAAGCGCTATCAGCTCGTAAAGAGTCACGATCGCGTTGGGCGTATGGCTGACACTATAGAGTATTCTAATGTCGTATTTCCTTTGGCTCGTTTTGATAGTAATTTGCTTGAGCAATTACATAAAACAATTGGCTCCTCTATGATAATTGAAGGCGATTGGTTGATTATAAAACACCTTTACATTGAACGGCGCATGACACCACTAAATCTGTTTTTAGAAAACGCTAATGACGAAAGTGCAGCAGATGCAATAGAGGAGTACGGCCAAGCACTTAAAGAAATGATTGCCGTTAATATATTTCCTGGTGATATGCTATTAAAAAACTTTGGGGTAAGTAAGCATAAGCGTATTATTTTTTATGATTACGACGAAGTACAATACCTTACAGATATGAACTTTAGAGAATTACCTAAAGCTAAAAATTACGATGACTATTTAATGAGTGAACAAAGTTACTCTGTCGCTCCACAAGATGTTTTCCCGGAGCAGTTATGTACTTTTGTTACACCTAACCCAACTTATAAACAGTTTTTATTAAGTACACATCCCGAATTAGTTGATGTTAGTTTTTGGAAACAAGCACAGCAAAACATAAAAAATGGGCATGTGAGTCATATTTACCCATACCCGACAGCACAGCGCTTTATTCACCACTGGTAGGCGCTAAAGGACACACAATGAATATAAGTAAAATAGATTTAAATTTACTGGTTTACCTCGACACACTACTACGAGAATGCAACGTAACACGCGCTGCAAACCAGTTGAGTATTACACAACCTGCAATGAGTAATGGCCTTAAACGTCTTCGTAACTTATTTAACGACCCTATTTTAGTTCGTACCAGCGATGGTATGGTTCCAACTGAGCGTGCTTTGGAGTTACAACCCGTTATACGTGGCATATTAATGACTCTTGAAGAAACTCTAGCACCTAATCGAGAATTTGAGGCAAGCCAAAGTAAACGTGTGTTTAGGATTATGGCAAGCGACTACGCAGCAAGCACGCTAGCACCCAAACTGCTTAGTAAATTACATGACGAGGCACCCGACACCACATTAGATATACTTACCCCAAGTGATGTGACTTTTCATGATGTAGAAAATGGTAAAGTTGATATGGCTATCAATCGTTTTGAAAACTTACCACAATCTTTTCATCATAAGCGTATTTGGAAAGACAGTTTTTGCTGTTTAGTAAAAGCCGATAATCCAATAATTGAAAGCTTTAGCCTTGATAGCTATTTAAAAGCACGCCATATTTGGGTAAGTAAAACAGGTTTTGGTGTTGGTGTAGGAATGGATCCAAAAGACGTGCAAAAGCTAGGGTGGGTTGACGAAGCCCTCGCTCACTTTGGTAAACATCGTAATATCGCTACATTTACGCGTAATTATCATGTAGCGATTCATTTAGCAAAAGAGAAAAACCTTATTGCCACTCTACCATCTAAAGCCGCTAATATTTATGTCGACGATCCTGGACTTAAAATACTAGAACCTCCTTTTCCTATTCCTCCTTTTGAACTTGATATGATTTGGAGTCCACTGCTGCACCGAGATGCGAGTCATATTTGGTTGCGCCAAAAAGTAGCTGAAGTTGCCGAGGAACTAAAGTAGCTTTATTACACAATACTTTGTAAAAATTGCTAGGCTAATAGAAAAAATTAACCTAACAATTTACAAACAAACAACAAAACAATTAATATCAAAGACTTAGGAATAAAAAGCATTGTGGAATGACCTTTGCTTTTATTAAATTGAAGTTTATATTCATTTAATAAAAGAGGTCATTATGAACACCCATCAAGGATCAGAAGTAAATCATATTACAGACATCATTCAAGTAATGAACAGTGGCATCGACTTTTATGAAAAAGCCCTAGAAAAAATTGAAGACCCTGCAATTGGCGCTCTTTTTCAGCGCATGATCGATGCACGTAGAGTGAGTGTTGAGCGCTTGCAGCCCTATGCTATTAATGAAAAAGGTGAACGCGAAGATGGCTCTTCGTTCGCTATTGAAGCACGCCGTGCATACACTGGACTGCTTACAACATTTAGCTCACACAACGATAGCACCTACGTGAAGGAGCTAGAGGAAGTTGAGGATAAAACCCTTGAAGAAATTAAAGCCGCGATGGATAAACCACAACCTGCTGACTGTGAAGCTGCTTTGGCTAAAACACTACTAACAATGCAGAGTTGCCATGCAGAAATGAGTCGCATGAAAAACCATTAAACTTGATTTTGACGCCAAGCACCCAGCCATAGCGCTGGGTTTTTTATTGTCTTAAAGTATTCATTTATTTTATTTTACATATAACGACATAATTTATACAAATATTTAATATTATTAGAATATTTAATTAACTACATTTTATTTTAGCTGTGCTAGTTTTATTAATAGGATCCTGAAATCTTGCTGTGGCGCCGCAGCTTTAAATTATAAATAAGGTCCCAATATGAAAAAAAACTAGCTCAACTGCAAAATAATGCTGATGTAGATATGACTGCGATGTTAGATATTGTATTTATACTACTCATTTTCTTTATTGTTACTACTTCATTTGTTAAACCTGTGGCCATTGAGTTAAATCGTCCGCTCGATAGCCCTCAAATAGATAAACCGGTTAAAAATGCTTTATTTAGTATAGATGAAAGTAATGGGGTTTACTTCTCAGGTAGATTGATTGACTTAGAGCAAGTGTCGACTAACCTAGCAATGTTTGCTGCAAAATATGAAATAAGTTCAGTATTGATAAAAGCTGACGAAAACAGTAATCACAACACCCTAATGAACGTGATGAATAATATTAAAGAGTATGAAAACTACTCCATTTCTTTAATCTCGAAATAATACTAAGCGGCTTAAATGTGGTCTATTTAACGATAAGAAAATCGTGTCGATAACCAGGTAAAAATTTCGTTGTTTAGTTGTTCCATATCAGAAATTTTTAACACAGTTAGCGACAGGTTTAAGCCCTCAAATTGATCAAGTATTATTGCGGATGGGTATTATACCAATCTGCTTATATATGGGTCTATTTAACGTTAAGAAAATTACGCTAGAACTAGGCAAAAATTTTTGTATTTAGTTGTTCTAAATAAAAAATTTTTAACGACGTTATAGTGCAATTTAATTCGTTAAATTGATCAAAGATTTATGCAGGTTGGTATTAGATATAGGATAACTCTTTAAAGTAACAAAAAAGGGCCTTGCGGCCCTTCAACTTTAAATAACAATAGGAGAGTTATTTATTAAAAACGATATTCTGCGCCTATGTAGTAATAAGCACCATTAAAACCAAATGGAGCTGAACGGCGAGAGTATTCAAATACACCGGAGCTGCTTACTACAGTGTTACCGTTAGCATCAACGATTGTGCCTGAACGTGAGTTACCAATTTTGTTTTTGTCTGGGTAAACGTCAAACAGGTTATTAGCACCAATATTCACAGATAAATCTTCTGTTACGAAGTAATTAACTTTAACATCCGTTAAGATTTCTGCCGAATAAGTTTGGCTATCACCATCCTCTACGGTGTATTCACCAAAACGATTCAGTGATAAATTAACCGTCCAGTCATCACGTTGATAAAGCGCGCTTAAATTAATGCGATCCTCTGGTTGCCACTCTTCGATGATTGAAATCTCTTGTTCCGAGAATACATCTTCAACCGGCACAGTTTCTAAACCAGAACCTGATGGCGTAAATAACGATACAACATCAGTTTCAGTAAAGTTAGCCGCAAGTGTAAAATCAAGCGTACCGCCTAAGCCTTCTGTATTCCATGTTGCAACAAAATCGATACCACGAGTTTCTGTATCTGCACCATTTAAGAAAAACTGACCAGCGCCTGCACCTGAGCTAACTAAGGCCGCATCTAAGCTTGAAGAAAGCCCTTTACCCAAACGGTTACTAATAACAATACGGTCGTCAATATCAATTGAGTAGTAATCAACTGTTAAGTTGATGTTATCTGTCACGTTGTAAACGATACCCAAACTACGGTTTTGAGATTTCTCTTCTTTGAGTTTTGGAATACCTAAACTTTGTGCAAGTGTTGAGTCATTTCTAAATGTCCCTACTTCCTCAGCAACTAATGTACCATTAGGGCCTGTCACGAACTGCGTACTAATATTGTTAAAGTATAGTTGTTGCATAGATGGCGCTCTAAAGCCTGAACTTAATGCACCACGTAATGAAATATCATCTGTAACCGACCAGTTACCCGCTAGTTTAAAGTTAACAGTATCACCAAAACCTTTGTAGTTATCGTAGCGAAGTGCGCCAGATATAATAACATCTTCAATAAAGTAGGCTTCTGCATCCATATAAAATGAAATAACATCGCGTGACTCGTCAACCGACGATGCTGGAGATGAACCACCAAAACCTTGTGTGCCACCAGATGCATCTTCACTGCCTACACCACCACTTAACCCATCGTAAATACTTACGCCATTGTTTGTATCATAATCTCGGTATGCATATTCATTACCTTCTAGGATACGGTATTCGTCAGTACGAATCTCAGCACCCATTGCTAAAGAATAATCATCAAAGTTTTGTGTGAAATCAAGATTGATTGTTTGTAGTGAGAGCTCCATGCCATAAGCGTATGCTTCACGTGGAATAGTTGTACGGATATCAGCTGCACTTAAGCCTTGGTCGTAACGTAAAAAATTAGCGTATGAAGCATTAATTGTGTCACTTGTCGTGTAATCAATGCTGTTTTCACCGTAAGTGTAGGATAAGTCTAAGCTAGCATCGTTATCAAATTGTGTCTTATAACCAAAGTTATATGAAATATCATCGATCGTTGTGTTGATTTTTGGTAAAAAACCTAGCGGAATCGTCGCATCATTATCTTGTAGTACTGGGTTGCCACCCGCATTTGCATTGTGACGGAAAAATGCAGCTGATTCGTTATCACGCGTTGAATAAGTAATAAAGCCATAAAGCTCGCCATCGCCTAACTCATAACCTGTGTTAATTGTTAAACCAAACTGTTGAGAGTCGGCATCACCAATTCTAAATGTATCTCTGTCTGCGGTCACTTCTCGTGGATCGCCAGCCAATAAAGTACCGTCACTTAATTCTGTACAACCGTAAAATTGGCATGAACCATGTAAACCAGCACGGTTAGTAGGTGAACGGTCGCGATAGTTAATTGTTGCATTTAAATAACCGTCATCGCCTAGTGCAAAACCTTTGTTAAAATCGACGTTAACTGTTTCGCCATCACCTTCTGAATATTGACCATAATTGATAGCCGCTTTACCGCCTTCACTACCATCTTTAAGTACAATATTAATTACACCGGCAATTGCATCAGAACCATACTGAGCCGCAGCGCCATCACGCAGAACTTCAATACGTTTAATAGCTGACGCAGGTATTGCATTCATGTCAGTACCCGCAGTACCACGTCCTACTGATGTATTAATATGAATAATACTTGCTTGGTGGCGACGTTTACCATTGATCAACACTAACGTTTGATCTGGACCTAAACCACGCAGTGTGGCAGGTCTTAATGCATCGGTACCATCACTAATCGACGAGCTTGAAAAGTTAAATGAAGGGGCAATAGACTGTAACATACGGCCAACTTCTGTTTGGCCCGTATTTTCAAGCGCTTCTGCACTTAGAATATCTACTGGAACGGGTAAATCTTCAACTGAACGTCCCGCTACACGGCTACCGACAATAGCAATTTTTTCAATTTTTTCTTGAGCAACTTCTTCTGCTGCATTCACACCTTGCGAATTTGCCGCAAGTAACGCTGGTAATATAGCTGCACTGACCGCTGAAAGCTTCATCATGTTGTTATCATTCCTGTTGATTTGTTTGAGTTTTATACTCAGTAATCCATTTTGATCAACAACCGCATCGAGCTCAGTTCCACCTAGTAATGCCTGTAAAGCATCAAGTTGGGTATAAAATCCATATACCGAATTTGCATCATACTGCTTAGCTAACTCATAAGAAAACACCACGGTTTGCTCTGTTTGCTTAGCAAATTCAATTAAGGCTTTGTCTGCTCGCTGCGCTTTTATATCAAATTGCACCATTTGCCCAGTGGTTTGCGTCGCGGCTTGTACACTGATGCTAAAAATAGCGGGGACAAGCACACTTAAACCACCCAATAAATACGTATGGTTACTGCGCAACTTATATAAACAGCTGACAAACAAAAATCCTCTATGGTTTTGTTTCTTTTTTTTAATCTTTTTTTTACGTGATATCTTTATAGGTGCAACTTTATCTAACATTAGCTTGATTTTCATAGCTGCTACTTATGATTCTGTATGGCGTTTAAGACTAACTACATGCTCGCCTAAGCGTTCATGATCAATCGAAAAATTAGTTTGTAAGCTCTCAAGTAAGCCAGCTACATCGCCGGCTTTAAATACACCAGCCACTTTAATACTAGCAAGTTCAGCTGACGACAATTCAAAACGCGTTGCGGTATAACGGCTTACTTCATTTAAAGCATCGCTTAATTGTTCACCATTGAAAATTAACATACCATTTTGCCATGCTAAATCGCGCTGAACATCGCCCGCAGAAAGTTGCGTTATCGGCTTTGTTATACTTTGCTCAATAATCGCTTTCTCGCCCGAAGTAACAATATTTGCATTAATTTTGCGAATTTTTTGCGTACTATTATCAGCAAGTTGATATGCTTTAAAATCATTAGCATCTACAGCAACACTTGGGTCGGTAATCATCACTTTACCTTCGGTAACCACAAGTTCTAAATCTGATGAAGTATTGCGTTGCACATTAAATACCGTGCCTAACGCGGTAAAGCTTTTATCACCAGCCATAACACTGAACGGACGCGTCGTATCTTTAGCCACATTAAATCGCCCTTCTCCACGACTGAGTAATAGCTGCCTGCGCCCTTTGCTGTAAGCAACTTCAAGTAAACTATTGGTATTTAACTGAACAATCGTTCCATCGGGTAAAACATAAGTAGCTTGCTCACCTACTTTCGTTTTATAAATTTTAGTATAATTAACTTTAGCAAGTTCTTGGTTATAACCATTTTCTAAATTGATCAGTAAATAGCTACACACCATTAATGCTGCAAATAAACTGGCTGCAATCGAGTAAGAAAACATCCATCTATTTTTAGACTGTTTGCTACTACGGTGCGGGAATAAATGACTTAATTCGTTTAAAACAGATATTTCATCCCAAAGCTGAGCAAGTTCATATACAGCATCTTGATGAGCAGTGCTTTGCATCATCCACAATTTAAATTGCTCTTTTTCGTCAGCACTTAAGCCGCGATCTATTGCACTTATCCAATTACAGGCTTTTTCGAGAATTAAATCTTTTGAGGTAAATTGATGTACGTTGCTCATTTTGAAACCCTCTCTAGGGGTAACGATTGCACTGACATAATACTTGCATCAGGAAGTTCGTGGGTTTTGTCATGCTCTCGCATATACAACATAGTCTGTAGTAATCCTTTGGCAATGTGCTTTTCAACCGTACTTTGACTTAATTGCATCTCGCTCGCTATCTCTTTTTGGCTCATGCCGTATACTTTTTTTAATATAAAACATTTACGAATTGATACACTTAATTGCTCTGTGGCTTTACAAAAAAGTAAAAAGCGCTCTTTAGATGTGTATTCATCTTCTAACTGCATTGATTTAAGTAATACAGGCAACTCACTGTCTTGCTCAAGGGATTCGTTAAATTTATTATCCCATTTAGCAATATGATTAAGTGCTAAATGCTTTGCTGTTTTAAGCATATAACTGCGAGTAAATTGAATATCTTGCTTTAAGTCAGCTTCATAGCTTTTTATAAATGTTTCTTGCACAATGTCTTCTACGTCATCGGGCTGAACTATTCGAGAGACAAAGCGCTTAAGTTGACTTGAAATATCAACAAATGTTGACGTAAACGTTATTTTTTTCGTCATCCTTAACTAGCACCTGTTGTTATTTTTATTACCTTTAGATTACGAGTTTTGAGCATAAAAACAAGCAAAATGTTAACTTTGGGTTATTTATATGTATTGTTTTTAAAAAGGAAAGTTTATGAGTAAACTTTTAGACTATATACGATTAAGTTTTTTTGCGTGTGGTTTACTTTTAGGTGTGCAAATTCCTGCATTTGTGAGTGATTTTGGGCAAGCACTATCAGCCCAATTAATTGAAGCTAATAATGCCGTTGCGCCTTTTAAAAGCGACGCAACTAAGTATTTCAATAATGATTTAAATAAGCTAATAAAACACTATCAAAATATTGATGATGAAATTGTGAACAAAGGGGCAAGTAATATCAGTACTCTTTACGAACGACAGCAAGACTTACAGATAGCCGTAAATAGGTTTGAGAAATCTCCGTATATATTTACTATGATCAGTGGCATGAGCGATATAAAGCAACAAGTATGGCAACGCTTTGAAGGTCAAATCATTTTAAAAAAAGACTCTATTATAGCCGCCATTGTTGCAGCCATAATAGTAGCCTTGCTTGCAGAGCTTACTGGTTATTTGTTTTTAACTGGAGTAAAACGCTCATTTAAACGCTTATTCGCAGCTCAAAAATAGTGATTTCATAAAATCATAAAATACATCGGTTTTACGGGTTGTTAAACTATTTTGCGGACGTAAAAACCAAACCGGTGCATCATCTTGTGCCATTACGCCTGGCATTACTTCTACTAAAATACCATTTTTAAGATCTTCATTAATCGCTATTTTTGACTTAATAGCAATACCATGACCTGCAATAGCAGCTTGTGTCATATTATCGGAGTTTGAAATAGTAAAACGTGTTTTAGCATTAAAGGTATGGATTTTTTTGTGTTCGTCAAAAAGCTTTAACTGGCGTTGCCACGGCAGGCAAACCCAATAATGTTCACTCAATTGCGTTAAATTTTTAGGCATGCCGTACTTTTCTATATAGCTAGGGGCTGCACACAGTATGCGACTATTGTTTACGATTTTACGAGAAAGTAATCCTGAGTCATTTAATTTTCCCACCCTAATTGCAACATCTTGAGCGTCATCAACCACATTTACAAAATGATCCGTTATTAAAAAATCAAGCTTTAGTTCAGGGTAAGCTTGCTCAAACTCATTGAGTTTAGGCATTACGTATTTTGAAAAAACCCATGGGGGCATTGTCACTCTTAGTAAGCCACTTACCGATGAGCTACGCGCACCAATACTGTGCTCAGCATCGCGTAAAGCTTCTATTATGGCGCCAACTCGGGTGTAAAATATTTCTCCAGCGGGAGATAACCGTACTCGTCTGCTATCTCTAAAAACAAGCACTGTAGCAAGCTCTCGTTCTAGTTTACTTAAGCGATGGCTCACTGTTGCAGGCGATAAACGCTGCTCGCGGGCAGCAGCAAGTACTCCCTTATTTTCAACTACAGCTATAAATGTTTCTAGGTCGCTCAAATTATACACAAACTTGCCAATCTCTATTTTCAATGTTTAATATTTTCGAATGAAGCTTTCAGTTTTGCAATGTTTATTTAAATAACTGGAACACTATAATTGTAGATAGTTTAATTATTGAGGTTCAATCATGAGTTTAAAAGCGCAAATAGATGCCTATAACGTACAAAAAGAGGCCAAGTTACCAGCTGACGTTTTAGCATTAATGAACACTACAAACGAAGAGCTTATTGCACAGCATATTAAAGACAATGCGTTGCAAATTGGTCAAAAAGTAGAAAATTTTAGCCTAGCCAATCATAAAGGCGAAAACGTTGAGCTTGCGGATTTATTAAAAAAAGGCCCAGTAATTATTAGCTTTTATCGTGGTGGCTGGTGCCCATATTGTAATTTAGAGCTAAAAGCACTTAACGACTACTTACCACAATTTAAAACTCAAAGTGCTCAGTTAGTCGCAATATCACCACAACTACCTGATGAGACTCTCTCAACTGCACAAAAAAACAACCTTGAATTTGACGTGCTTTGCGATGTGAGCAATAAAGTAGCTGAGCAATTTGGTTTATTATTTACACTTGATGAGCGTATCCAAGCGTTATATACACAATTTGGTATTGATTTTGAACACTACTACGGCGATAAAAGCTTTAAATTGCCGCTACCGGCTACCTATGTAATAAACCAAGAAGGTGTTATTACATACGCATTTTTAAGCGAAGATTACACCCTACGCGCAGAACCTATTGATGTTATGGCAGCACTTGAATCGGAGAATAATTAATGTCTATTTTAAAATCGTTAAAAACACTCACTCTTTCACTACTTGTGGGCACAAGCCTTGTATCTGGTTACGCCGAAGCTGATGAACCAAAAGAACAAGCAAAACCTAAAGTGCTTATTTTTGATGTAAACGAAACCCTACTTGATTTAACGTCAATGCGCACCTCTATTGGTAAAGCATTAGGCGGACGTGAAGATTTATTACCACTGTGGTTTTCAACTATGCTGCACCATTCATTAGTAGATACTGTAAGTGGTAGTTATCATGACTTTGGGCAAATTGGGGTGGCGTCACTCCTCATGGTCGCTCAAAACAACAATATTGATATTACTAGTGAACAAGCTAAAACAGCTATTGTTACACCTCTTTTAACGCTTCCTCCACACAGCGATGTTAAAGAAGGACTGGCGAAACTCAAAGCACAGGGCTATAAATTAGTGAGCCTTACAAATTCTTCAAACAAAGGTGTAAAGGCACAGTTTGAAAGCGCTGGTTTAATATCTTACTTTGATGCACGTTACAGCATTGAAGATATTAAAATTTACAAACCAGACTTACGTGCTTATGAGTGGGTACTTAAAAAGTTAAATGTAGCTCCAAATGAAGCAATGATGGTAGCAGCCCATGGCTGGGATGTTGCTGGTGCTAAAGAAGCTGGCTTACAAACCACTTTTATAGCACGCCCGGGTAAAGCACTTTATCCATTAGCTAAAAAACCAGATCACGTTGTGAAAGATTTACATGAATTAGCCGCTCTACTTAAATAAGTATGCGCTGATGAATCAATACCCAAGCGGCCAATGTTAGGATGACATTGGCCGCTTTTTTATAACTCCTAGAGCGTGTTGAACTTTACGGTATTTATTCTCATAATCAGCATGTTAAAAAATTGAATGTAAACAAAGTATTTAGCCCGCTATGCGTTATTTTATCTGCTAGCAATTTAGTACTCACAACGCTACTATTAACTAAATACGTGGTGGAGAGTGTAATGAAAAGTCAAAGATTAGGTGAGTTTGAGCAATACTTTCAAATTGATGAAAGTATTAGAGTGAATCTATTAGCTGTGACAAATAAGCAAGTCCCTAAGTCACAACTTGAGCTTGAAGACGATATTCCTCCATTATTTAAATTAGCCAACGAAGTCAGTGAACTCGAACAAAGTTCTTTGCGTCCTCTGCGTAACTTAGGCGATATAGCGCAAGAGTTAGCCGCTTTTTTACAAGCACAGTCGCGTAAAATAGATTTAATAATGAGCCATATTTTGGCCTCAGAACAAGCCCAAGATAACGCAATCCAATGTGACAGCTATGGCGGTGGCGGTATTCGCTTTACATCACCAGAAGTACACTCAATTGGCCAAGCCTTTAGAACCAAACTGTTTTTACATCACGAAGCATCTGCTGTGTACTGTTATACTGAAGTTGTGGCAGTAGAGAAACAAGATAGTGAACATTACCAATACACCCTGCTTTTTACCGCAATTAGAACCACCGACCAAGAACTTATTGTTAGAGCGAGTTTGCATGCGCAGACTCGTCAGCTTAAAAAACGCCAAGAACCGGAACCAAACCAAGCCGACCTAAACAGTGATAATTAGCTGACATCTTTATGTAAAATGCTAAACTAGCGTCATCTTAATTAGTATATAAAATTCATGAACTTTAGACTTTTACCAGAATGGGCCGAGCAAGACGCCGTTATGCTCACGTGGCCTCACAAAAACACCGATTGGGCCGACAACTTAGCACGTGTAGAACCTGTTTATACTGAACTTGCTAAGCACATAACAACGCAGCAACAGCTTGTTATTGTGGCGCATGACAGCGCCTTAAAAATGCATATTACAGCACTGCTAAATAGCGCTAATATCGCTCTAAATCGTGTTCATTTTGTAGTAACGCCTACCAATGATACGTGGGCACGCGATCATGGTCCGCTCACTTGTGGCGCTATTGATACGCCAGGGCAACTAAAAGTATATGATTTTACTTTTAATGGTTGGGGCAATAAGTTTGAAAGCACATTAGACAATCAAATAAACCGTACATTGGTAAAAGAATTAAGTAGTTCAAAAAACCAATATCAAGCACTCGATATGGTACTTGAAGGCGGTGGTATTGAGATCAACGAACACGGTGTATTACTAACAACCAGTGAGTGTTTACTCAATAAAAACCGTAACCCAGATTTAGACCCAAGTGATATTGAAGCACTTTTAAAAGAGCACTTGGGCGCGACACGTTTTTTATGGGTTGATCATGGCTATTTAGCGGGCGATGACACCGACAGCCACATTGATACGCTCGTGCGTTTTGCACCAAATAACACCCTTGTCTATGTGCAGTGCGATGATAAAACTGATGAACACTTCAGCGCACTTGATGCAATGGAAAAACAACTGCAAACCTTTAAAACGGCCGATAACACCCCATATAACTTAATTGAGTTACCGTGGCCAAAAGCCGCTTATGACGATGAGCAAACACGCTTACCGGCTACCTACGCTAACTACTTAATTATTAATAATGCTGTGCTTGTGCCAACGTATAATGATGCCAATGATGAGCGTGCTCTTGCGCAAGTTCAAAAAGCATACCCACAACACACTATTATTGGCGTTAATTGCCAACCAATAATTGAACAATTTGGCAGCCTGCACTGTATTACAATGCAATTACCTCGTGGATTTTTAGCTGGAGCAGCACAATGACAAGCCCTGCAAAATTAACCGTTGCGTTAGTGCAACAAAGCAATACCGATAACGCTCAGGACAATATGGCAAAATCAATGAGTGCCATTCGTGAAGCCGCTCAAAAAGGTGCAAAACTGGTTGTACTTCAAGAGCTACACCGAAGCCTCTATTTTTGCCAAACCGAAAATGTTGACGTATTTGATTTAGCCGAAACCATTCCAGGCCCTAGCAGTAATGCCTTAGGTGAGCTTGCTAAAGAGCTAGGCATTGTTATTGTAGCCTCTTTATTTGAAAAACGCGCCACGGGCCTTTATCACAATACTGCGGTTGTATTAGAGCAAGATGGCAGT
This sequence comes from Pseudoalteromonas sp. 20-92, assembly GCF_030847595.1. NCBI lineage: Bacteria > Pseudomonadati > Pseudomonadota > Gammaproteobacteria > Alteromonadales > Pseudoalteromonadaceae > Pseudoalteromonas > Pseudoalteromonas sp. 20-92. Next base: position 105,847 of record NZ_JANJGQ010000005.1, on the reverse strand, counting down.
ATTGCAGGTAAATACCGCAAAATGCATATTCCTGATGACCCAGGTTTTTACGAAAAATTTTACTTTACCCCGGGTGATATCGGTTTTGAGCCTATTCAAACCTCGGTGGGTAAATTAGGCGTGCTAGTATGTTGGGATCAATGGTTTCCTGAAGCGGCGCGTTTAATGGCAATGGCAGGCGCTGAGGTATTAATTTACCCAACCGCTATTGGTTGGGATACAAACGACGACGTTGCTGAGCAAACTCGTCAAAAAGATGCGTGGGTTATTTCCCAGCGTGCCCATGCTGTTGCCAATGGTGTGCCAGTAATTAGTTGTAATCGCGTAGGTCATGAAAGTGACCCAAGCGGGCAAAGCGATGGTATTTCATTTTGGGGGAATTCGTTCATTGCAGGCCCACAAGGTGAATTATTAGCAGAGGCTAATAATACTGATGAGCAAATTTTAGTGGTTGAAATTGATCAAAAACGCTCAGAAAACGTAAGACGTATCTGGCCTTTCTTACGTGATAGACGAATTGATCACTATAAAGACCTAACAAAAATATACCGAGACTAAGTAAACTTAACTCAAGATGACTCTTACTTGCTAAGAGCCAACTATAAATGGAGTAATAAATGGCGTTTGAGCAATGGGCAGCCTTGCCTTGGGTAAAATCTCAAAAAGATAAAATTCAATGGGGCCAGCTAAGCGGAAGTGGTTTAAGTATTGCCATTGCTGAAGGCGTTAAACAACAAGACAACTTAGTCTTGATTGTTACGCCTGATACACCAAGCGCACTGCGCCTTGAAACAGAATTAGAATATTTATTACCCGATAACCCAGTCATGGTATTTCCTGATTGGGAAACTCTGCCATACGATCACTTTTCTCCCCATCAAGATATTATTTCAGCCCGTTTAGCCACTTTAAATACCTTAAAAAAAGAACAACAAAGTGTGTTAATTGTGCCTGTATCTACCTTAATGTTGCGCACAGCCCCAGCCTCGTTTATTTACGGTTCAACAATAAACTTTAAAGTGGGCGACAAGCTAGACACACATAACTTTCGTGACAACTTAGAGCAAGCTGGTTATTTAAATGTTCAACAAGTAATGGAGCACGGCGAATACGCTATACGCGGCTCTATCGTTGACTTATACCCAATGGGTAGCCCGCACCCATTTAGACTCGACTTTTTTGATGACGAACTCGATACCATTCGCTTATTTGATGTAGAAACGCAGCGTTCTGATGAAAAAGTAGATAAAATTGAGCTACTTCCAGCGCATGAATTTCCTACTAACGACGCTGATATTGAACGTTTTAGAATAAGCTACCGTGAAAAATTTGGCGCAAGCTCGCAGCAAGACTCAGTATACATGCAAGTAAGCAAAGGTAACTGGCCTGCAGGTATTGAATACTACATGCCGTTGTTTTTCGAAAAGCTAGCGACTATTTTTGACTACCTGCCAGATACAACAACCGTTATGCAGCTGGGTGATTTAGAGCATGCGGCAGATAACTTTTGGCACGATGTAAATGTACGCTATGAAAACCGCAGAGTTGACCCACTTCGTCCATTACTTGAACCCAATGCACTTTATCAGCCTATTGAAGAGCTGTTTTCTAATTTAGGCAATTTTGCACGTATTAGATTATCCCTTGCAAAGCTTGGTACTAAAGCAGGCAATAAAAACTTAAGCGTTAGCGAGCTGCCTACTATTCGAATCGACCATAAACAGCATGAACCTTATGGCGCGTTTATAAATTATGTAGCAGAGCAAAAAAAGAAAAAAGGCCGCATATTACTCAGTGTTGAATCGGACGGTCGTCGCGAATCATTGCTGAGCATTTTAAAACCAAGCGGTTTAAAATTTAAAGCATTTGAAACACTCGAACAATTTACAAAAAGCGCGAGTGACGTAGGCTTAATAGTAAGTCCGCTTGAGCAAAGTGTCGTACTTGGTACTAAACCAAGCCTTTCTATTATTACCGAGCAAGAACTGCTTGGTATAAAAGTATCTCAGCGCAGACGCCGCAAGCACAAGTACGAAGCCAGCCAAGATGCGCTAATCCGTAATTTAGCTGAGCTTAAGGAAGGCCAACCTGTTGTGCATCTCGATCATGGTGTTGGGCGTTACCAAGGTTTGCAAACAATTGATGCCGCAGGTGTAATTACTGAGTTTGTTACGATTACTTACGCAAGTGAAGCTAAATTGTACGTGCCAGTATCTGCATTGCATATGCTGAGTCGTTACTCTGGCGGTGAAGAAGCTAGCGCCCCGCTGCATAAACTTGGTTCAGATGCATGGGAAAAAGCAAAAAAACGTGCGGCTGAAAAAGTTCGTGATGTAGCAGCAGAATTACTCGACATTTATGCACAGCGCCAAGCAAAACCTGGTAATAAATTTACCCTAGACGCCCCTGCATATCGCCAATTTAGCGATAGCTTCCCGTTTGAAGAAACAGACGATCAGCGCAACGCCATAGAAGCAGTGTTAGGCGATATGCAATCAAAACAAGCCATGGACCGCTTAGTGTGTGGTGACGTAGGCTTTGGTAAAACAGAAGTGGCCATGCGCGCTGCTTTTGTAGCAGTTAACGATGATAAGCAGGTAGCTATTTTAGTGCCCACCACCTTGCTGGCTCAACAACACTATGAAAACTTTAAAGACCGCTTTGCTGATTTTCCTATTGAAGTAGGTGTACTTTCGCGCTTTAACTCCACTAAAGAGCAAAAAGACACGCTTGAGAAAATGGCCAACGGTAAGCTCGATATAGTTATTGGTACGCATAAACTTATTCAACATGACATTAAGTTTAACGATTTAGGCTTGTTAATTGTTGATGAAGAGCATCGCTTTGGTGTTCGCCAAAAAGAGAAAATTAAAGCACTGCGCGCTGACGTAGACATACTCACACTGACTGCAACGCCAATACCTCGTACACTTAACATGGCCATGAGCGGCATGCGCGATTTATCAATAATCGCAACGCCGCCTGCTAAACGTTTAGCGGTAAAAACCTTTGTGCGTCAACGCGATGTAGAACTAATACGCGAAGCAGTACTGCGAGAAATTAAACGCGGTGGCCAAGTTTACTTTTTGCATAACAATGTAGAAACTATTGAGCGTGTTGCACAAGAAATTAGTGAATGGGTGCCGGAAGCGAGTGTGACTACAGCTCATGGCCAAATGCGCGAGCAAGAGCTTGAGCAAATAATGACTGACTTTTATCATCAAAAATACAACGTGCTGGTATGTACCACAATTATCGAAACCGGTATCGATGTACCTACGGCCAATACCATTATTATGGATAGAGCAGATAAACTCGGCCTTGCGCAATTACACCAATTACGTGGGCGAGTGGGTCGAAGCCACCATCAAGCGTATGCCTACCTACTAACAGGTGACCCTAAAGCGCTTTCTAAAGATGCGAGCAAACGCTTACAAGCAATCGAATCGTTAGAAGATTTAGGTGCAGGTTTTGCCCTCGCTACACACGATTTAGAAATTCGTGGTGCGGGTGAGTTACTTGGCGATGATCAATCAGGTCAAATGCAAACCATCGGCTTTAGTTTGTATATGGAAATGCTCGAACAAGCAGTAAATGCGCTACGCGAAGGTAAAGAGCCAACGCTTGAAAACCTACTTCAAAAACAAACCGAAGTAGATTTAAAACTGGCTGCATTATTACCTGATGACTACATACACGATGTAAATGCACGCTTAGGTATGTACAAGCGCGTTGCTAGTTGTGCTAACCTTGATGATATGGATGAACTACAGGTCGAGTTGATAGACCGTTTTGGTTTGCTGCCTGATGCTGCTAAAAACTTATTTAGCCTGCAGCAACTTAAAATGCAAGCCAGTAATTTAGGCATTACAAAAATTGAAGCGAACCCTAAAGGCGGTTACTTTGAGTTTAGCCAAGATACCAAGGTTAACCCTAGCTTCATCATTGGCTTGATACAAAGTGCGCCTAAGGTTTACAAAATGGATGGCGCAAATAAACTGCGCTTTGCAATTAGTGAGGCAAATGCCCGCGAACGCTTAAAAATGGTCACTGCAATGATTGCAGATTTCGAAAAAAAGGTTAGCCATTAATGTTGCTAAAAAAATCGCTTGTTGTTTTATGCTGCTTATTTAGCAGCACTGCATTTGCAGAGCGTTGGTTTGAGGTTGAGGTTCTTGTTTTTAAACAACTCCCTGCCCCTTACTTACAAGAAGACTTTAGCCTTAAACACAAAGCTATTGAAGATAAGAACACCCTAGACTTACTAACGCCTCTTTATAAAGAGCAAGCAATGCAGGCCTGCATAGATGGCGATGAGCGTTTTCAAAAACGCTCATTTACCGACTCTTTAGTTAATCTAAATCCACAGTCGAATGTGTGTGACGATAGTATTGACTATATACAAAGCTACGATGAACTCCCGGTAACGCCAATTGCTGAAACGCAAGAAACTATGGAACAAACCTATCTCTTATCACCTGAACAATTACAGTTTAAAACTCAATACACAGAGCTTGTACGAAAAGGATTAACACCTATTCTGCATACTGGTTGGCGCTTTGAAGAAGCGAGTAAGTCCCGTGCACCAAGCGTGCGCTTAATTGCAGGTAAACATATAAGAAATAACATAAACACCATTCCTAGCTACTCAAACCCCGATTTTGTCAGCTTACTAAACTCCCAACCTAAGCTATTTAACGATCCAGATAAACTAAACGTTAATTGGGAATTAGAGGGCTTATTTAAAATCCATCTACGTCATTATCTCTACATAACAGCCGATTTTGATATCAGTCAAAAGCTAGAAAATGGCGACATAGAATCAGCCCGCTTTTCACAGTTTAGACGTGTGATAAGCAGCGAGATTCATTACTTTGATCATCCTCGTATGGGAATGATTGTACAAATAAGAAAATTTAATCATTAATCGTATTTACCAAATAGGAAATAACAATGAAAAAACTCCTCATTATTGTGGCTACACTTAGCCTTGCAGCTTGTTCAAAAGTAAGCTTAGAGAATTACGAAAAAATAGAAATCGGAATGGATAAAACTGAAGTAGAAACACTATTAGGTAGTGCGGATAACTGTGTAGAAAAAACACTTCATACTAATTGCGTTTGGGGTGATGAGACTAAAAATATAGAAATCACATTAGTATCAGATAAAGTAACTTTATACAGTAAGCACGGTTTAACTAAATAGACGTATACTTATAGAAAAAGGAGGGCAGATTTAAATCTGCCCTCCTTTTTTATACTAATTGCATTAAATTAGTGAGTTATTTAATTCGCTAGAATGATCATGTTTTTAATAAAAGGTGTATTATTTTGTAGAATAAATAAGTTCTATATTGACTATTTTACTGCGATTAAGGGTAATTTTATAACGTTGGTAAAGCTTTTTATCCTCTTCAGTTAACACCAGCACCATGTTTAATTGATAGCGCCTTTCTACTGCCTGCTTAGAAATTTTATTACTGTCTAAATGATATAACTTGCCCTCTCCCCGCTTTAAGTAACGTGCAAATGGTGCAAGGTTAAAATGTAATGTTTGCTGTAGCGTATCGTAACCTGGTAAAAATTCTTTTGCGCTTACACGCGTTTCACTTGCAAAATGCAACCACTGAGCCGCTTGTTTATTTTGCTGACGACGTTTTGAAAAAATAGATTTAACTTCTTTAGGGATTTTTTTAAAACGTGTGTATTCGAGCCAAATAAACTGACTCGCTATTTTATCTTTAGTAATGCTATTTTTAAAACTAAATCGCCATTTAGGTCTACCCTGCACAATAGCCCGCCAGATTACACGTGTTATGTCTTCTTTAAATATTTCTCGTAAGCCATAGATCAGCCCTAAAATCAAAATAAGGGTTGCAGTTACTTCTGTAAAACTTGAGCGCGCGTTTAATATTACCACCATCACAAAAGCCATTATAACGGCCGTCACTGTGCCTTTAACCAAACGTTTTAGATAGCTATTCAAAAATCGCGTTTGCCGCTGTAATATAACGCCATGCTCAATTAAGCGTTGTAGCAAGCGCATCTTATTCGTTATTCGATTAGCATCTTGCATGGTGGTTTCAGAATTATAATTTTTATCAGCGCGGTACGTATTTTCATTTTTACAAAATTGTAGTAACTCATTACGTTCTTTTGCATAATCGCTGCTACGTGGGCCTTCATCTAAAAGCTTTAAAAAAGATTGCTCAACATGCCAACTCAAGTAATTATCGGCATTGGTAAAAAATGGCAGTAACTTTTCATCATCAGGCGTATATCGACGCAGCTTTTTTAAAAGTCCTTCACTTTGTTCGTACACTTCATTGGCGCGTTTATAAAAATCATCAGCCTCGCTAATTTTTAACGCATCTTTTATATCGGCGTCGAGTGCTAAACGTACTTGGTAACAGAATAAATTAAGATTTTGCCGATAATCTTGCTGTTCGCCTTTGTTTTTACTAACAAAACGACTTCGCACCAAGGGCAAATGAATATTATTAGCGTTATACGCTAAGTGCGATTTAAAATGGTTATTAAAGTAGGATTCTTCAGTGAGGGTTTGCGGATTAATCCCCATTTCGTTCGGAATCGAAAAGTACAGATCAATACGCTGCTCAGAACGAGGGTTCAGTTCTGGTTCAATGACAAAAGATAAGTTTTCGTCTTGTTTTAACAATCAGTTCTCCTTCTAATTTACTCTTTAAGTGTACTTGCCTCCTTCGTTTTGTTCAATAAAAAAGGCCCAGTAAATACTGAGCCTTAATGAATTTATATTGCTAATTAAAGTTTAATATTAACACCAGCAAATAAACGGCGACCTAGTACATCATATGTAAATGGGTCAGTGTTTGAGTCATTGTTACCTGAGTAATACGGTGGCTCTTTGTCAAACATGTTATTAACACCAGCAGAAACGGTCAATACATCATTGATCATGTAAGATGCGCTAATGTCGTGGTATACAACTGATGGTGTAGTTGGTGCATAACAGCTATCATCGCTAACACATGCAAAGCTATCCATACCCGCTATGTAACGAGCTTCATAAGTAGCATCCCAGTTATCGCCTTTAACTTTTAAGCTAAAGTTTGACTTAATGTCTGCGTAACCACCTGAACCACTGGTAATTAATCCTGAATAATCTACGATAGCACCAGTATCAACAACATACTCATCTAAGTAAGTTGTATCTAGGCCTGCTTTCCACGCTAAACCTAACGCATCAAATGAGTAGTTAAGGTTTAAATCGATACCAGATGTTTTCTCTGAACCAATGTTACGTAGTTGGTTATTGAAAACAATACGGCCATCAGCTTGGAATACGGCTGAAGTACTAGTACATACATCATTAGAGCTACTATTTGCATTACCAATACATTGGTCAACTACAAATTGGTTGTTGTAAGTAGAAATAGCATTTTCGATTTCAATGTCGTAGTAATCTAACGTCATTGAAAAGCCTTCAAACCATTCTGGCTCATATACAACACCAAATGTAAGCGTATCAGCTTCTTCAGGTGTTAGGTTTTGGTTACCACCAACAGTTACTTCTGCTTGGCTATCAGCACCTGGGTAGCTTACTTGTTCATAAGATGGCGCGTTACCTGAATAAAGCTCATCTACAGTTGGTGCACGGAATGCCGTAGAACGAACACCGCGTAGCATTAGTTCATCATTTACACGCCAAGTTAAGCCTAGTTTCCAAGTTTCATCTGAACCGAATGTGCTGTAATCAAACGCACGAATCGCTGCACTTAGTTCGATAGAATCAGCAAAAGATGCATCAGCTAATAAAGGAATTGCAAATTCAACAAACGCTTCATTTACATCAAAGCCACCGCTTGTTGGATCTACACGAGGGTCATTGCCTAAACCTTGTGCTGCAATTGAATCAGGTGTGTACCAAGCTTTTTCTTGACGGTGTTCAACACCGGCTGCAAATGCTGCATAGCCAGCAGGCATTTCAAATAGTTCACCTGAAAGTGATGCCGCTAGGATAAATAACTGGCTGCCACCTGAGTTTTGTTCTGTGTAAATATACTCTTGTACATTTGACTGAGCCCAAGCTGCTTCATCTAACGGATTAAATGTACCGGCTTCAATTGCAGAATTAATTGCAGAAACATTGTGCAAGTTACTCATTTTATCTACAGAGTCGTTACGACCAAAGTTTGCAGAAAAATCCCAAGAGTAATCGCTAATTTCACCTTCAGCGCCTAGCACGATACGAACGGTATCAACCGTTTGAGATAAATCACGCGTACCACTTTCAGCCATACGACGACGGTAGCTAATCTTGTCATTGTAAGCGTAGTTAGTTGCTGTAGTTACGTAATTATCATCTGCATCTTTTACAAATGCATTATTAGCAACTTGACGTTTATCATAAGTTTGGCTTAATAAACTATCACCCATGCTATCAGCATAAGTAAAACCAAAATTAATAGGTTGCGGTGCTAATTGTTGCTCAGACCAACGCTTGGTATAAGTAAATTCACTGAAAAGTCTAGTATCATCACTTATTTCATATTTACCAACACCTGTAATGTTTAAACGTTCCATAGGTGTGTATAAGTAGCTCTTTGCTGCATAGTTATATGCATCAGCTGCATCGGTAAAGCGATGTAAGCTACCACCAAGTCCGCTTAAGCCGCTATCATTTGCAACGCCTTGTTGTTCTATTTCGCCATCACTGTTTACTATGCCAGCAGTGTTTACGTTGTAAATGTGTCCGCCTTCGCTGAACGAAGAACCACCACAGTAAAGACCATTGTCGCCTTCAAATAATGGGCAATTTGAAAAACCACGATCAGCTTGGCTTGCTTCTCCACGATTAGTGTACTGCGCACCAAAAACGATATTACCTTTATCGAATGAAGTACCTACAGTAAAGTCAATCGACGTTTCAGATGCATCATGTTTAGATGTCATTGCTGAATTAACGTTTAAATCTAACCCTTCAAAATCATTTTTAAGAATGATATTTACTACACCTGCAACCGCATCTGTGCCGTATACAGCTGAAGCACCGTCTTTAAGCACTTCAATTTGTTTGATCATTGATACTGGAATAGTGTTCAAATCAACAGTTGATGAAGCGCCAGTACCTGAGTTGATCATACGACGACCATTTACAAGCACTAAAGTACGCTGTGAACCTAAGCCACGAAGATCAATAGATGCATTACCGCCTGAACCATTGTTCACGCCAGGATTAGTCATTGCACCGCCAGTGGCTGTCATTTGTTGAAGCACACTGTCTACAGATGTTGCGCCAGAAGCTCTGATTTCATCTGCGCCAATTAGCGTTACTGGGCTAGCGGTTTCCATGTCAGAACGCTTAATGCGAGAACCCGTAATTTGAATCTTTTCGATTGATTTTGCTGCTTCGTCAGCCGCTAAAACTTGCACACTTGAGAACATCGGGATTGCTGCGATTACAGCTAAACCAAGAGTTGATTTTTTCATTAAAGAACCCTACTTGTTGGAAATTTACCGTGATTGGTAATGCTCACTTGTTATAAGAATAGTGAGTCAGGTCGGCAACTTAGGCGCTTTTAACTGAACGAAAACTTAACGAGCGGTCAGATTTTAATTTCCGTAAAAATAGAATAACCAGTAAAGGTACACACGTTACAGATTGTTTCATTGTTAATTAATAAATACACATAAAAATCAGTTACTTACATGATTCATGATACATTCAAAAAACACCTGAAATCAAAGTGATTCACTTTGTAATCAAATGTAATTAGTAGAAAAATATCCCGATATTTGATTAATTAACAAGTTAATCACAGCGCATTATTAAAACCGCAAAACTAAATGTTAATTACTAACCATATTTATGCAGAATGAGCGATTAATTAGTCTTATTTAGCTGCTTAGGAGGCGTTTAAGGAGAAATTTTTTATTCAGGAAACATTAAAAATGAACTTTTTAAAATCACATCAAAAGTAAATATAATTTTAGCCATGGCTTACTTTTAGATATTTATTTTAAAAGCATACATTTACTTTTTAGCTTAAGTAAAAGCCTGTTTCGTACCGTTACTTTATAGATAGCTGACAATAATTATTAAACACTAAATACTCGCTGTTCAAAATATCTCTTTAAAATGTTTTTTGCTGGCCTAGTAGTTACAAGTGATCAGAACTGGGCTTTGCTTAACCTGAAATCGGATTACTTATTCTTTAGTGTAGGACTGTGGATATAAACTAGGAATGGCTATCAACAAGGTTAGGTCATAAATTGCGTCATCACTTTAATAAGTTCCTACCCAATCAATAAAAACTTAATACGTACTAATTTATGTAAAAGCTTTAAGGACTGTTGACCTTGCAGAATTAAGTTTGTTCTACGTAATGGAATTTAATCACGGCGCGAGATTTGTAACCTTGCAGGCTAAAAAAGCGAGCTACAAAGGGAAATCATCCCTAGGTCTAATTCATAGGGCGGCACATGTTTGGCATTTATACTGTGTTATCACCGCTTGGTTGAAATAAAAATACTGCGCAGGCGTACGCTGCCTAAAAACGATGCATTCTGCTGAAAATTCAATCTCGAAAGATAAACCGCTTCTGAGTGATCTAATTAATTTAAATATCGTAACTTTATATGTTAGTACGTTACATAAAAATTATAGTTAAGTATCTGTTCTACTAAAGATGTTTGATTAAGTATTGTGAGCTCCAAGCGCCAAAGCATATTCTTTTCAGAGCAAATACCGACCATAGTGTTGCTTTGCCAAAGTCCACCCTTTCTTATGAACTGTTGAGGTATGTACCCCATATACATAGTAACGCCTTTTAATTTTGCGTCTGTAATGTGCAACCCGTTTGGTAGCTCACTGAAAATTGTAAATGGAGTTTCGGGGGAAAGTGTAGAATTGCTTAACCATACTTTAACACCACTTGGGAAAGTACATGGTAAATTGGCATCACATTGCGTTGTTTTTAGAAGCTGGGCTTCATTTTTTTCAGAAAAATCACATGCTATTAATAAAAAAAACGCTACAAAAAATATGGGTAATCTATATATAAGCATAACAATCTCGCTGTAAATAAAAGCGAATACTAATAATCGGGTCTATAAATAACAAGTGGGAGTGTTACTATTAGTCGAAATATGGCACAAACTGTATCAAAAAATAAACAACAAGCTCACAAAGTTTGATTGATGTCATAATATTACGTAATTGACCTATCTTTTTTAGGTCAAAAAATTTATCATTTCACCCGCAAAAATTAAGGGTTTCTCGAGTTTGTTTTCTGAAGCATTCATGCTTTGAACGTTTTAGGTAACATGCTTGTGAAGTAATAGTAGGCCCCACTTTTTAAAAGTGGGTAATTCATTTCTAAACGCATTTATTGCAGCGGAAGCCAGAAAATGAGCCAAACAGTAGCATCACAAACTGAGTATAACTATAAAGTTGTACGCCAATTCGCTATTATGACAGTGATTTGGGGCATCGTTGGCATGAGTATTGGGGTTCTGATTGCTGCCCAATTAGCTTGGCCAGCACTTAACTTTGATACACCATGGTTAACATACTCTCGACTACGTCCGTTACACACGAACGCAGTAATTTTCGCATTTGGTACTAGTGCACTTTTTGCGACGTCTTATTACGTCGTACAACGTACTTGTCAAACGCGTCTTTTCTCAGACAAACTCGCCGCCTTTTCATTTTGGGGCTGGCAGCTGGTTATAGTATTAGCAGTAATAACGCTTCCTTTAGGTATTACTAGCTCAAAAGAATATGCAGAACTTGAGTGGCCAATCGATATTTTAATCGCTGTGGTTTGGATTGTTTACGCCATTGTATTCTTTGGTACTTTAATCAAGCGTAAAGTGTCGCACATTTATGTTGCTAACTGGTTCTATGCTGGCTTTATAATTACTGTTGCAGTGCTTCATATTGTAAACAGCATGGCTGTGCCTGTGTCGTTAACTAAATCATACTCAATCTATGCAGGTGCGGTAGATGCTATGGTTCAGTGGTGGTACGGTCATAACGCTGTAGGTTTCCTATTAACTGCTGGTTTCTTAGGTATGATGTACTACTTTGTACCAAAACAAGCAGGTCGCCCAGTTTACTCATACCGTTTATCGGTAGTTCACTTTTGGGCACTAATTTCATTATATATCTGGGCTGGTCCTCACCACCTTCACTACACTGCGCTTCCTGATTGGACGCAAAGTTTAGGTATGGTTATGTCTATTATCCTATTCGTACCGTCTTGGGGTGGTATGATTAACGGTATTATGACACTGTCTGGCGCGTGGCATAAACTACGCACTGATCCAGTACTGCGTTTCTTAGTTGTTTCATTGTCTTTCTACGGTATGTCTACGTTTGAAGGTCCTATGATGGCAATTAAATCTGTAAATGCGTTATCTCACTACACAGATTGGACAATCGGCCACGTACACTCAGGTGCGCTAGGTTGGGTTGCTATGATTTCAATTGGTGCTATTTACCACTTAATTCCTGCGTTATTTGCGCAAGGTCGTATGTATAGCGTTAAATTGGTTAATACCCACTTCTGGTTACACACTGTAGGTGTTGTTTTATACATTGTTGCAATGTGGATCTCTGGTGTAATGCAAGGTCTAATGTGGCGTGCAGTGAATGCTGACGGTACATTAATGTACAGCTTTGTGCAGTCTTTAGAAGCGTCGCATCCTTTCTACATCATGCGTTTTGTAGGCGGTGTATTCATCGTAACAGGCATGTTAGTTATGGCTTATAACGTTTTCCGTACAATTTCAGCTGAGAAAGAATCTCTGAAGTTAGACGCGCAAGCACAATTAGCATAACGGAGTGAGATGATGAGCAATAAAAATTCACAAAATAAACATGAGATAGTAGAAAAAAACGTTGGCCTTATGGCTATTCTGACTGTTTTTGCTATCAGCTTTGGTGCATTAGTTGAAATTACTCCGCTAATGTTCCAAGACGACACAACTAAACCAGTAGAAGGCCTACGCCCTCTTAACGCTTTAGAAATGGAAGGCCGTGATATATATGTACGTGAAGGTTGTTATAACTGTCACTCACAAATGATCCGCCCTTTTCGTGATGAAGTTGAGCGTTACGGTCACTACTCTGTAGCAGGCGAATCAGTATGGGATCACCCTTTTCAATGGGGTTCTAAACGTACTGGTCCTGACCTTGCTCGCGTTGGTAAACGTTACTCGGACGATTGGCATTATGCTCACTTAGTTGACCCACGTGCCGTGGTTCCTGAGTCGAATATGCCAGGTTTTCCTTGGTTAGCAGAGGATAAGGTAGATACAAGCCTGACTCTGAAAAAACTACAAATTTTCCGTGATACTTTTGCTATTAACCCAGAAAACCCTAAACACCCGGGCCTAGGTTATGGCAGCGACGAAGAACTTAAAGCTGATGTTGAAAAAGTTAACGCTATGAATAACGGCGAAGGCGCAACGGAGATGCAAGCTCTAATCGCGTATTTACAGCAACTTGGTACCCACTTGAAGTAAATTATTATGGATTACGGAACATACAGAGGCATTTTGACTCTGGTAATTTTAGTATTGTTTATTGTGATTGTTGTATGGGCATATAGCAAGCGTAGCAAAAATCGTTTTGATAGCGCTGCTAATGCCATTTTCGAAGATGAAAAAAAACATAACAACACACTCTCTAACGAGGAAAAGGAGTCTGAAAAATGACTAGCTTTTGGAGTATTTGGGTTATTGTATTAACCCTTGCATGCTTATGCATCATCTTTGGCTTATTAGTTTGGAACTTAAAAAACTATGCTGGCGTAAAAGAAGGTGAAAGCTGTGGACATGAATTTGACGGCATTGAAGAGCTAAATAATCCACTACCAAAATGGTGGACTTACATGTTTTTCGCAACTTTTATTTGGTCAGTATATTACCTTGCAGCTTACCCAGGTTTAGGTAACTGGGAAGGTTTAGGTAAATGGACTAGTTCTAATCAAGGTATTACGTCTTTAGCTGAGTCTAAAAAAGCAGTTGCAGAGGCCAAAGCTGAAGGTCGTTTTGTTAAACTCGATAAAGAGTACGAAGCCGCAGAAGAACGCTTTGGTCCTATTTTTAACCGACTTGCACAAGTGCCGGTTTTAGATTTAGTTAATTCTAAGTTTGAAGGTGACGCAGCGCAGCAAGTTGCTCTAAAAAATGGCGACAAACATGAGCAAACAGATGGCCAATTAGCCATCGAAATTGGTCAGCGTTTATTCTCACAAAACTGTGCGCAATGTCACGGCTCTGATGCGCGTGGTGGAACTGGCTTCCCTAACCTAACTGATAAAGATTGGTTATATGGCGGTACACCAGACAAAATTAGAGAAACTCTGCTTAATGGTCGTATTGCAGCGATGCCTGCTTGGGGCCCAGCTCTTGGCGAGCAAGGCGTTAAAGAAATGACAGCACATGTGCTGAGCCTTTCTGGCCGTACTGTTAACCAAAAAGATGCAGCAGCAGGCGCCGCTAAGTTTGCAATGTGCGCCGCATGTCACGGTGCTGATGGTAAAGGGTCGGTTGCACATAACCTACCATTTGGCGCACCTAACCTGACTGATAACATTTGGTTATACGGTGGCTCTCAACGCGCTGTTGAAGAAACGCTTAACCACGGCCGTGCTGGTGTAATGCCTGCTTGGAAAGACATTTTAGGTGAAGATAAGATTCACTTATTAACAGCCTACGTTTACAGTTTATCGCAAGATAAATAAGCACGCGGTTAATAAAATGTTTATAAATTAATTTATTTAATTCAATAGATTAATCCAGATCAAAAAAGCCTCCACTGTGAGGCTTTTTTTTAGTCTTTTACGTATAATTCCTATAAAATAATGCTTCCTAAACTAATTTTAGAGACACTATGCAACCTACTCCGTGGTATAAAAATTTTTGGCCTTGGTTTTTAATCTTTTTTCCGTTAGTTGCCATTATTGGCTGTATTAGCTTGTTTATTACGGCGATAGGTAACGGCCCAGATATGGTTGTTGACGACTACTACAAAAAAGGGAAAGCAATAAACTTAGAATTAACCAAGTTTGAAAAAGCAAAAGCACTTTATTTACACGGCGAATTAAATGTTACTAATGAACGTGTAAGCTTTAAATTTACAAAAGGCGATAGCAGCAATGTGCATGTATTAAAGCTCTCGTTTTACCATCGCACCATTAAAGCGCATGACTTTGAAGCCACACTTACTCCTAATGCCAATCAAGAGTTTACTGCATTACTTGATGAGTACACACCGGGTGCATATTCTGTATTTATTGAGCCAATTGATGGTAGTTGGAAACTAAAAGAGAACATTGTTCTACCGACGGCTGAAACCGTTTTAGTTAATCCTAACTATAAGTAGTCATTACTATGTCTAACTTTTGCTTTCATTGCCTTGAAAGTGTGCCAACCGGATTTAGCGCAAGCGTTATCATTGACGATAAAGCCCAGCCGATGTGTTGCATTGGCTGCCAAGCTGTTGCGCAAAATATTGTTGATCAAGGTATGACCGACTACTATAAATACCGAACAGTTCGCGCTGGAAAAGTCGAACAGCTAGTACCTGAGCAACTCGCATTTATAAAAAGTTATGACAACGAAGACATTCAAGACGAATTTATAGCCACTAACGATAATATCTCAGAGGTATTATTGAGCGTTGAAGGTATAACCTGCGCAGCATGTGCATGGCTAATCGAAAAACAACTTTTAAATTTAACCTCAGTTAAACGTGTTGATGTAAACACATCTACCAATCGCGCGATGATCCAATGGGATAAAACCAGTACCCCATTAAGTGAAGTTATTACTTCCTTAGCTAAAATTGGTTATAAAGCCTACCCGTTTCAATCAGATATTGAAGCACAACAAAAACAGCAAACCGCCAAAGCCTATATTCGCCGCTTAGGTGTTGCAGGCTTAATGACCATGCAAGTTATGATGTTTGCGTTTGCCATGTACTTTGGCATGTTCTCCGGCATGGACAGCAATTTTGAGCAGTATTTTAGATGGATCAGCTTAGTACTAGCCTCTCCGGTTATTTTATACAGTGCACTGCCCTTTTTAACCAATGCTATAAATGGACTAAAAGCAAAACAGCTCAATATGGATTTACCCGTATCACTGGCTATTTTTGGTGCGTTTGGTGCAAGTTGTTACGCCACATTTATGCAAGTCGGCGAAGTATATTTTGAATCTGTGTGCATGTTTACCTTTTTACTTTTATTAGGTAAGTATCTTGAATTTAGAGCGCGTTTAAAAGCGAGCGAGTTTACTGCCAACTTACAAAAATTATTACCACTAACAGCCCGCACCATTAACGAAAGTGGCGAAGAGCTTATAATTGCAGCAAAAAAACTAAAGCTTAATGATGTAGTGCTTATTAAAGCCGGTGAAACAATTCCGGCCGACGGCGAACTTATTAAAGGTAAAACTACGGTTGATGAATCAATGATGACGGGCGAACACCAACCCGTTACAAAATTTATCGGCCACAATGTCTATGCCGGTTGCGTTAACCACGACGGCTTTATTGAAATAAAAATTAATAAAATTGGTCAAAATACGCTTTTAAACCAAATTATACGCCTGCAACATAACGCTTTAACCAAGCGCCCTAAACTGGTTGAAATTACAGATAAAGTAGCGCAATGGTTTATTGCGTCTTTACTTATATTTGCTTCACTTACAGCTATTGGCTGGTACCAAATTGACCCTGAACACGCATTTTGGATCACCATTTCGGTTTTAGTTGCTACCTGCCCATGTGCCCTGAGTTTAGCGATACCAACCGCACTTACATGCGCGGTTGCAACACTTACTCGTAAAGGCGTGTTGATAAAACAAGCACATGTGCTCGAAACACTCTCACAAATTACGTTATTTGCGTTTGATAAAACAGGCACGCTCACCCAAGGTAAATTTAGCCTTGATGAAGTGGATATAATCGATAAGCAATACACAAAAGCGCAAGTGCTAGATATGGCAGCTATGTTAGAGCGTTATTCTGAACACCCTATAGCCAGCGCATTTGATGAAATTACCCCTGCTCACCACAACCTTGATAACGTTGAAGTGCATCCAGGTCTGGGAATTAGCGCACAAGATGCAAACAATCATTACGCAATTGGTAAAAGTGGTTGGTTTGATAGCAAAAAATCAAATGCACAAGCGAGCTTGTATATTAATAAGCAAGTTGTAGCACGTTTTTACTTTATTGATAAAGTGAAAAACGATGCTCAAAAGCTTATAGGCTCACTTCAATCGCAAAATTTAACGTGTCATATGTTAACCGGTGACGCATCAGATGCTGGGCAAAAAGTAGCTAAACAACTCAGCCTTGAAAGTGTGCAATCTGGATGTTCGCCACAAGATAAACAAACAGCCGTTGAACAATGGGCGTCACAAAACGAAGTAGTTGCAATGGTCGGCGATGGCGTAAACGACAGTCCTGTATTTGCCAGTGCACACTTATCCATTGCAATGGAAACAGGTGCTGACATATCAAAAAATAGCGCCGATGTAGTGCTTCTTAATAGCGATTTAGCTTCAATCGATCATTTACTCAATGTGGCAAAACAAACAAGACGTATTATTAAGCAAAACCTTGCGCTGTCTCTATTGTATAATGCGTCCATATTACCATTGGCGGCATTAGGCTTAGTTGCTCCGTGGATGGCTGTTATTGGCATGTCTGCCAGCTCAATTATCGTGATTAGTAATTCACTAAGGCTATTAAAGTTATGAGCATAATTTACATTTTGATCCCCATTGCCATTTTATTTGTCATTATTGCTATTGGCGTGTTTTTTTGGGCCGTAAAAAGTGAGCAGTTTTCTGATTTAAACAAACAAGGTCATAGTATTTTGTTTGAAGACGACAAAGAGCAACACAACAAAAGTAATGATTGATCCTCTTTATACCAGTGCATTTTTAATGGGGCTAATAGGTAGCGGCCATTGCATTGCTATGTGCGGCGGTATTGCAAGCTCATTACAACTGGCAAGCGACAAACGTAAAACATTTACCTATTCATTTGCTTATAATATTGGACGCGCACTTAGCTACATGGCAGCAGGCGCGCTTGTTGCTGGTATTAGCAGTCAATTTGCTAGGCAAAATACGTCTTTTTCTTTAGCCCTTTCATTCATTGCAGCTATTTTTATGCTCCTAGTCGGCATATATATAATGCGCTTGGGCCCTACGCTGCAGTGGTTAGAGAAAATAGGTAGAACCTTGGTATGGCAACACATTGTTAAGCTAAATAAATATTTAATGCCTATTAACTCTCCTTTTAAAGCCCTAGGTTACGGTGCATTGTGGGGCTGGCTGCCTTGTGGACTTGTATACTCAGCGCTTACATGGGCGATGACTAGTCCAAGTGCTTTAGATGGCGCTTTAGTGATGCTTTGTTTTGCTTTAGGTACTTTTCCGGCAATGATCACTCTAGGTATCACCGCACAAAAGCTAAATAGTATTATTAACCATCCATGGACTCGCATTGTATTAGGCAGTGTTATAATTTGGTATGGTATCTACTTATTGATTATTGCAACCGACAAGCTGGTACACTAATCTAGACAACGTCGTGCATAAAAATTAAAAACGGATTAAAATATGGATTTCTCTCAAAGTCGCGCTAAAAGCAATTGTGCTATTAGCTGTAATAACTGCAGTATCAGTCAATTGTGTTTGCCATTTTCACTCAATGGCCAAGAAATGGATAAGCTTGACGAAATTATTGAGCGAAAAAAACCACTCCATAAAGGCGACTACTTATTTGAATCAGGCGCCCCTTTACAAGCTATTTATGCAGTACGTTCAGGTTCATTTAAATCTTATACACTATCAGAACAAGGCGATGAGCAAATAACCGGATTTCATTTAGCGGGCGATTTGGTGGGCTTTGACGCGATAAGCAAAATGGCGCATCAGAGCTTTTCGCAAGCACTCGAAACGTCAATGGTATGCGAAATTCCATTTGATACACTTGATGAACTTGCTGGTAAATTACCAAAACTTCGTCAACAAATTATGCGTTTAATGAGCAGTGAGATTACATACGATCAAGAAATGCTGTTATTACTTAATAAAAAATCAGCAGAAGAACGCTTAGCTAGTTTTATTTATAACCTGTCAGAGCGTTTTGGCGAGCGTGGTTTTTCGCGTAAAGAATTTAGATTTACCATGACTCGTGGTGAAATAGGTAACTACTTAGGCCTTACCGTAGAAACTATTAGCCGCTTATTAAGCCGTTTTCAAAAAGCTGACTTAATTAAAGTAGAAGGTAAATTTATTACTATTTTAGATAACAATGCATTAGCTAAAGCCGCAGCAATTGTTAAATCTTGCTAAATAAAATAGTTTGATTTAGAACAACAATTTATGTGCTACCCCTTTAACTGTTTTGTATTTACGTTACACTAAAAATACACCCGTTAAGTAAATGGAGTAGCACATGGACACTATTAAACGCATTATTGCAGTTATTGACCCTACCAAAGACGATCAACACGGTTTAGCACGTTCAATAGATTTAGCTAAGAAATCTGGCGCAAGTATTACCGCCTTTATGACGGTTTATGACTTCTCTTATGAAATGACCACAATGCTCTCTGGCGATGAACGAGAAGCTATGCGCGACGCTGTTGTTAAAGACCGCGAACTATGGCTAAGTGATTTGGTTTCTCCCTACAAAGATATAAGTATTGAAACTCAAGTTGTATGGCATAACCGCCCTTATGAAGCTATTATTGATGCCGTAATTGATGAAAAGTACGATTTAGTAATTAAAGGCACACATCAACATGGTGCACTTAAATCCGTTATTTTCACCCCTACAGATTGGCACTTAGTACGTAAATGCCCAGCTCCGGTATTGTTTGTAAAAGAAATGGCATGGCCAGCAAACGGAAATATTTTAGCTGCTGTAAATGCAGTTAGTGAAAACGAAGAACATGTAGCACTTAATAAACGAGTTATCAAAGATGCACAATTTTTATGTGGACTCGCCAATGCAACACTCAATTTAGTTAATGCCTACCCTGCAACCCCCGTTAATATCGCTATCGAAATCCCTGAGTTTAACCCTGGACTTTATAACGAATCAGTTAAAAAACATCACCACGAATCAACCAATGAACTTGCCGCTGAATTTAATTTAAGCCAAGAACAATGTTTTATTGAAGAAGGCTTACCAGAGGATGTAATTCCTGATGTGGCTAAGCGATTAAATAGTGAATTGGTTGTTATTGGTACTGTAGGTCGTACAGGTTTAAGTGCAGCACTTGTAGGTAATACTGCAGAGCATGTAATTGATAGCCTTGACTGCGATGTATTGGCACTTAAACCCGATGGTTACGTAAGCCCGTTGGCAAAAAAGCTAGATTAACCAAAAAATTTTTTAGCAAATAACAGCACGTACCTTACTTGCTAAAAATACCGCGTTTAATTACATCCTAAACTCGCATATTCAGGTGGTTTGGGTATAATACGCCCCTTTATTTTTAGCAAATAACTTTGCTGCATTGTTTTACTAGGGGGCGTAATTGTCACACTCAGATCAAGCTAAAGCTCAATTTAACTTAAATAAGCTGCAAAAGCGTTTACGTCGCCAAACTGGTCAAGCCGTTATGGACTTCAATATGATTGAAGAAGGTGACCGTATAATGGTGTGTTTATCAGGTGGCAAAGACAGCTATACAATGCTTGAAATGCTGCAGCATTTAAAACGTGTTGCACCAATAAAGTTTGATCTAGTTGTTGTAAACCTTGATCAAAAACAACCAGATTTTCCTGAGCATGTATTGCCCCAATACCTTGATAAATTAAATGTTGAATACAAAATTGTAGAAGAAGATACTTACAGTATTGTTACTGATATTATTCCTGAAGGGAAAACAACCTGTTCACTTTGCTCTCGTTTACGTCGTGGTATTTTATACCGCACAGCAAAAGAGCTAGGTGCTACAAAAATTGCGCTTGGCCATCATCGCGACGACATGATTGAAACCTTGTTTTTAAATATGTTTTACGGCGGTAAACTAAAGAGTATGCCCGCTAAATTAATGAGTGATAACGGTGAGCACATGGTTATTCGCCCGCTTGCATATTGCAGAGAAACCGATATAGCCCAATACGCATTTGCACAAGGTTACCCTATTATTCCTTGTAATTTATGTGGCTCGCAAGAAAACTTACAACGTAAACATACAAAAGCGATGCTCGCTAAATGGGATGCTGAGCACCCAGGACGTATAGAAAGCATTTTTACTGCAATGCAAAATATAGTTCCTTCGCATTTGGCCGATGCTGATCTATTTGATTTTAAAAATTTACAAACCGGTGAAGTAATTAATGGTGGTGATATCGCCCTTGATAAACCCGACATTCCTAAAGTGCCTGTTACAAATGAACTTGATGAACAAGAAGCGCCAAGTGTAGCTACTATAAACCTAAGCTAACTAATTTAAGGGTTTGTATTTATATACAAACCCTTATAATTTACCAATTTAGTATTACGCTCTATTTTCAACTCTCAGCTAAGCCTTGTAAAAACTCCAAGCTCAGCTTTTCTTGTGCATTAGCCTGATAGGGTAATTGCTGCAAGCTATCGTACGAAAAATCGTTAATATCAAATTGACTTATTTCACTATTCCCAAAGCTGTTTCGCTCACCTGGGCTTGGTGACATTCTCTCAACAACAAAGTCACTTAAGCGCATTTCTGTAATACCTTGTGGTAATACAGACCAGTGAGCTTTTAGATTAAGTGTTTGACTCCCCTGCGTTAACCTCTTCTTTGATACTAAGTGAGCTAGTGGTGTATCACCATTATATAAATTAGCTCTCACCCGATATAAACCGCTTTTTATGACGGTTAGATTTGCTGGTATAAGCATATTTTCATTTTGTGCATAGGCTGTATTAAAGCCAATTAAGGTTGCACTTGGTGGCATATATTGAATTTGCGCAACTACGGGTACTTTTTTACCTGCCACATCAGCCTCTACAAACAATTGTAAACTACGAGGATAATCTTCTTTAGCTTTAAACGTTATACTCGCCTCTCCTTCGTGTGCACTGCCAGTATGAGTATTTAATACCTCTTTTGTGTCTGTATTTGCCAGCTCAACCACCACTTTACCGAGCCCTTGCGCGCTTACGTTTAACCTTATTTCTTCTGGGTATACAAAACGATACTGCTCAAGGCTTAACGTAAGCGCAGAGCCAGTTTCGTCAATTGGGCTCGATACCGGATAAAACTGGTTTGGCTTTAGACGATCCTCATCTAATGTGCTCAACGGTTGAGAATAAGGAGGAAATTTAAGTGCACTTTCGTATTGCATAACTATTTGTTCAGCTGCTTTTGTTAAATCTTCATTAAAAGCAATTTGTTGTTTAGATGGTGTTTTTTTTACTTTAGGTACATCAATGGCTATTACTTTTACAGGATCTGTATTTGGGGCACTAAGAGACTTTGATATTGGTTTTTTTTCTGTCTCATCCAGTTTTTTTGAGTCATTATTATTTGTAAACCACAGCACAAATAAAGCAACGCTAATGATTAAAGTGATCAGATAAAATTTTTTCATAGGCTATATTCATATCCTGCATAAAGCGTGCAGTTAGTAACTGCACGCTTTTATATTATGGAATCACATTATAAATAAGCGCCGATGCACTTAAATTATTAGAATCCTTTATGTAGCGGTATTGTTTTTTCCAAAACCAAGTACCTGTTGATTCATCAAACGTATTAAAACCTACGTTTTGGCCATCAACATTCACATTATTCATCGCAATAGTTACATTACCTTTGCGTTGTGCATTATGAATTTCATTGTGGCTATAGCTATCACTCATCATCATAGGATAATGGTTTGGCATAAAGCTTGTTACTGCATCGCCTTGTGAATCTAACTGTCCATCTGTATCGATACTGCGGCTACAGCTTCCAAACGATCCTACAGAACTTGCCCCACATGATGAGTGTGATGCTACAACGGAGTCATCGTTACCTCTTAAAAAACCACCCGTTAGGCCTAAGTATGCATTACCATCAGCAACAAAACGTAAGCGTGGTGTGCGTGCGTCAGGAAATGGTGAAATTTTACGTGCATTATTTACTTTTAAATCGTGTAATACACCAATTGCTTGCGTTACATCGCTGCCTAACCACCATTTGAGTGCAGCATCTATCGCAAAGTTCCATGAAGCACCTGTTAATGCACTCACTGCAATATCAGCGAGCTCACTTCCACCGCCAGCCCCTGCCAAATCAAACGTAGCAACAATATTAAGCGGTTGTAGCCCCGCGTTTTCTAACCAGTTTTCTTGATTATCAATAATATGGCGTGCAACTAAGTCACCTGTAGAATGAGTTACAAGCACACAGCCATCGTTACACAAATTAGAACGCGAAATTTGTTTCAACTTAGGCCAAACCCAATCAGTGGCTATTTTACCCTCTACACGCTCGTATGAAGGCCAATCAATGCGTTCGTCAGCGCGATTATTCCAGTACGATTGCCAATATGTTTCACCATCATTGACAACATCACTGCCTGATTTATTTGTTATTTGCGAGGTTTGTAAGCCATGAATTAATATAATTTTGTAGTCTTTACTCGCTGCAGAAAAGCTCATTAACATAGCAAGTCCCGCACCGATTAGGTGGCTTGGCTTAATTAATTTGTGTGTGTATTTGTTGTTCATACAATTCCTTAATGTTGTGTACGTAATATTTTATTATCATTTAAGGTATTCATGTTGGTTTGCGTAAGCTTGTCAACCTAGGCGCTCACTAGTATTAGGAACAACGAACAAAAATGCAACAACTTATTATCATTTAGGAGGGGTGGGAATTTATTTCATACTGATTAATGAGTTAACAAAGGTATAATTGTTAAATATGAAATTATTAAATGAGTTTCAGGGGGATATTGAGGTATAAGATTAAAACGAGCACCATTAAAAGTGCCCGCTATAGAATAAGGACAAAACTAATCTAACCGTTGGCTTTAAGTTCATTAGTAAATTGCCCTATAGCATTCACAACTTCTTGCGCACCTTGTTGAATTTCCTGCATCACATCACCTGACTCTTTAGATAATGCTAAACCTTGCTCTGCTTTCTCTTTACCTTTCTCGATTACAGCCACCGTATTTTGTGTCTGTGATTGATTACGCTGCACAACTTCAACAATTTCTTCTGTTGCTTTTGAGGTACGCGATGCAAGCAACCTTACTTCGTCTGCAACAACAGCAAAACCTCGACCTTGCTCTCCAGCCCTAGCTGCTTCAATTGCGGCATTCAACGCTAATAAATTTGTTTGTTCGGCAATACTGCTGATACTTTGTACAATGCTCGCAATTTGTTGTGACTGCTGATCGAGCGCTGATATTTCACTAGCAGCTTGCTCCATGTTAACGGCCAACTCAGTCATAACAGCGACTGTATCTTGTATAACAAGCGCACCTTGCTCTGCTTTTTTATCGGTTTGGGTTGAGGTGCCATGAGCAATTTCGGCCGCTTGTGATATTGCTATTTCTTGATTTACTTGCTCTGTAATAACTGTCGCGAATTTCATTACTTTATAAAGTTCATTTGCATCATTTGAGATTGGATTGTATGACGCTTCTAACCATACAATATTGCCATGTTTATCTACGCGCTTAAAACGTTCCGCAATAAATTTTCCTTCCCGTAACTTAGTCCAAAATTGCAAGTACTCTTGAGAGTTTGCTTCTGATCCCTCACAAAATGTACGGTGGTGCTTGCCTATAATTTCACTTTCTTTATAGCCCATAGCTACCAAAAATTGATCATTAGCTTTTAAAACATGTCCTTCTAAATCAAATTCGATTACAGCCATAGAGCGATATATTGCTTTAATAGTGTCGCTTTGCTCGCGAGAAGCTGTAATTGTTTTTGTAAGTACACTCCCGAATATAGAAAAATAGAGCAGCTGGTCTTGCTCACCTTTTACTGGGTGTACTATTAAACGTAACCATTCAGCTTTACCATCACCGCGCGCAATTTGTAATGCACCTCCCCAATGTCCTTCTTTTTTTATAGCTTGCTGTAGGCTTTTAAATTCTGAAGATTGACGAGACGACTCAGTAATAAAATCATCAAAAGAGTTATTAGTAAGATCGTCTTCGTTGTAGCCTAAGTTTTCTAAAAACCTATCATTAGCGTGCGAAATTCTACCATCATAAAGAATGTTTAGTACTAACATCTCTCGGTAAAGCCCTTCCCACACTTGTTGTAACGGATAGAGTTCTGCTTTTAAAGAGGCTATTTCATTTTGCTTATTTTTAGAAAAAAACATTAATATCCTTACTAGGGCGTGTTGACCTTTGTGGATTGAAATTTGTTCAATCTAGGGGCGATTAAATCACGGCGCGAGGTTTGTAACCTAGTGGGCTAAGTAAAAACCGAGCAACAAAGAGTTAATCGTCCCTAGAAAGAACCCAAAGGGCAGCGTATGTTTGGTATTTATACTACGTTATCGCCTATTTATGGGGAATACCACACTACATAGGCTCTGCCTTGCCTAAAAACCAAACACACTGCTGCAAATTCACCCACCAAAGATCAACACGCCCGAATACATTCAATATAAAGTTAATTTTAGTATAGAAGACATTTATAATAACGCGATAAATAACAAGTAGTTTGAAGCTAAATTATTAATCAAAAATTCAAACTAAGCTTAAAATTGTAACCTTTCATACAATCCAGACGCTCTCGATACGCTTTTATTCATTGCTAATTGCAGTACTTTTTTATCAGCCACCAGCTCAAACTTATTTTTAGCGCGGGTTATTCCCGTATACACTAATTGCCTGTTAATACCCATGCGCGCTTGTTTTAGCGGTGGCAGTACCATGGCTGTGTAGCTAAACTCTGAACCTTGTGATTTATGAATAGTCATTACATAGACTTTATCGTGCGCAGGGAGTCGTGCAGGTGAAAATGCTCGTTGATTACCTTGCTCATCAATAAATATAGCTTTGAGTTGATTACTTTCATCAGGCATTAAAATACCAATATCACCGTTAAATAACTTAAGCTGGTAATCGTTTTGGCTCACCATAATAGGCATACCCGTATAGTGGTGAGTATTAGGGCTAACTGTTATTAAACCTTGCTGTTGCAATACGCGCTCTATTCGTTGATTTAAGCTATGCACGCCGTAATCGCCCTCTCTTACCGCAGCTAAAAGCTGATAACTAGCAAAAGCAGCATGCACCTGTGCAACATCTGCACCTTGGGCAATTAAGTTAAGGTATTTTGCATAATGACTTGCTGCACTTTTAACAAGCTTTTCAATTGGTTTTGCTACAAAGTCGTAATCTAAAATTACATCGTTAAAACGCCCTTCGGTACTTTCTTGCTCAACGTAATTTAAAATACCGGTGTTATTTGTGTTTACCGCAAGTGCGAGTTGACCAATGCCGCTTTGTGCATCAAATCGATAACTGTGCTGTAAAAAGGCAACGCAATCTGCGAGTTTAAATTCACTCACGCTTTGCGCTACGAGCTTAGGCTCATTATTAAAACATAAGCTATTTAGCTCATCACAACGTGCTTGCGAGTAGCGTGGCGTTTGCCCAAGTGTTAAACCTTGGCATAAATCGCTCATTACGCTGCCAGTATCTACCGAGGCAAGCTGATCTTTATCACCTAGGAGTATTAATCGCGCGTGCGTAGGCAGTGCTTCTATTAATTTAGCCATCAGCGATAAATCGACCATACTGGCTTCGTCAATAATCAGCACATCTAAATGCAGCGGATTGCTTTTGTTATGTCTGAATTTATTAGTAAACGGTTTTACGCCTAATAAGCGATGAATAGTTTGAGCGCTTTGCGGTATCAGCGTTTTTATATCATCAGGAATCGTTGTGAGCTTATTTTTAGCGCCCAAAATAGACTCACTTAAACGTGCAGCGGCTTTACCTGTAGGGGCCACCAGCTTAATGCTAAGCGGCGCGGTTTTATAAAGTGACTGCAAAATAGCCAGTAACTTAGTCACTGTGGTAGTTTTACCGGTACCTGGACCACCCGTGATCACGCTAAAGCCTTTGGTGGCAGCAATCGCACACGCCACTTTTTGCCAATCAGTTTCAATTGCAGAATCAGCAGGAAAATAGGTATTTAAAAGTTCTGCCAATATTTCATTATTAATATTGAGCTTTCGCTCGCTCATGCTTAATAGTCTATCTGCGAGTGTTTGCTCATAACCGGCAAGGCGCGCAAAATAAAGTCGCTCTTTAAACAGTTGCAGTGGTTTATTTTCGCCTACGCTTTCATGGCTTTGTAAATAACTGAGCGCTGTGTGTACGTTAAAGTCATCACTAAACGGGCTTAGCGTACTGGGTACATTGCCATCTAGTTTATTAAAGTCGCTTTTGCGCAAGTTAAAAGGATTGCTCCAGTCAACCTCATTTAAAGTTAGGCAGCTATGCTGGCTTTGCTGCGATAAGCACAGTAATAAAATAATATAAAACAGCTCATTATGAGTTTGCTCAATGTCATTAGCACACAGTAATTCAGCGAGTTTAACATCAACCACACGTAGTCGATTTTGCGCTAATAAATATTCAAGTAACGGGACTTCGATAATCGTATTATTTAACACAATGTCCTCAAATGGAGCATCTTGTGCTACATTTTTTGAAGTAAGAGGCTCTGCTGCTTCATTATTAAGTGTCTCGTCTATATCGTCAAACAAGCCAGGTTGCTCATTTAAATCGCTCATAGCATGGCTCCTTGGCTAAATAAGCCATCTAAAATATTCACTTGTTCTTCAGTTAGCTTTTTAAAGTACACGCCTTGCCCTGCGGGCATCCCACGTAAAAACGTGTAATACACGCCGCCTAAATGAATTTCTATTGAGTAATCAGCTATACGTTGTTTTAATAAACGATGCAGCGCTACCGTGTAAATTAAATACTGTAAATGATACTGATGACTGCTCATCGCTTGCTCAAGCAAGTCGCTCTCGTAATCAGCTGGCGTGCTACCTAAATAATTAGACTTATAATCTAAAATATAATATTTGCCTTGGTAGCAAAATATTAAATCGACAAAGCCTTTTAACAAGCCCTTTACGTGCGAAAATTCAAGCTTACTTTGTGCAAAACCAAAATGTTTAATCAGTATTTCGTTTAGCTTAGGTGCGCTTAAACTCTCAAGAGGTAAATTAAATTCCATTTCGACTAGGCAATCATTGGGTGTAAGCACGCCCAATGACAAAAGGCTCTTATCTAGGGGACACGCAAGAACATCAAGCACCCATTTTTCAGCCACTTCTCGCCATTGATCACCTATGTGGTACTTTTCAAGGCTGCGCTTAACTACCTCAGATAAGTTTTGCTCGGTATTAGTTGGGTGAACTGTTGGGCTAGTAAAATCTATTTGTTCAAATATTTCGTGTAAACAGCTACCGGGCTTTGCCCCTTTAGGAAAACTATAAGGTGATGGTAGTTCGTCCTCTTGCACTGCAAACTCGTCTTTTTCGTGATCTTCATCACTTCGCCCTGGGGCTAATTGGTCGCTGTGCTTTTTAAAGCTCAACGCACTAAAGCTGGTTGCTCGCCAGTTACGCTCAATATTTGCTGTTACTTTATTAACGCTTAACGTTTGCTGCGCGCTTTCACTGTTATTAAAACAAAGTGTTCCCTGCTCTAATAATGTTTGTGAGGTAAATTGCTGATAGCTCATCGCGCTGTTAGCGTCGCAAAACTCACTTAAATGCGTGCGCCATGTTTGGCTACTGGCAAGTTCAAGCCCTGCAAATAAAACATGCCCAAGTGCACTACTTTGCATAGCCAAGCGGCTACTTTGTCCTTGCCCTATATTATAAACACCAAGCGCACAAAAATGTACGGCGCGAGTAAGTGCTACATAAAGCAGGCGTAAATCTTCAGCTAGGCGTTCTTGTTCTGCTTTTTGAAGGGCATCTTCGTCTTTACTTAAATCGTAAACTAGCTTGCCATTATTATGATAAAGCGCTTCTTTTGTTTCGCGATAGCCACTGGCAAACGGCATAAATACCAAAGGGTATTCAAGCCCCTTTGAGGCATGCATAGTGACAATTTTAACCAAGTTGGCGTCACTTTCTAGGCGCACTTGTACTGTTTCACCGTCTTGTTGGCTTACCTTTTGTGCAAACCAGCGCAGTAAACGTAGCGTGCCTTCAAGCTCTATTTGTTTTTGCTGAAGTATTTCGCCCAAGTGCCTAAAGTCTGTCAGCCAACGCTCAACGTTATATCCCAATCCCTGCCATTTAGCGCTAAGCTGGTTATGGCTCATTAAGCGCTCAAGCATTGCCATAGCGCCTTGCTTGTTCCAAATGTGGCTAAGTTGTGCAAAAAAGTTTAAGTAGTCTTGCCATTTATTTTCATCATCGGCGAGTGCATGTATTTCGTTATAACTTAAACAAAATAGTGGACCAGCTAAAACACCGCGCAGCAATGACTCGTCATATTGACCATGTAGCGCCGTTAAAAAGTTAAGTAGGTGATGGCTAAGCTCTTGGCTAAAAACGCTTTCTCGCGATAAATACACGCTGGCAATTTTGGCATCATCTAGCGCTTTTTTCATTATTTGCGCTTCAACACGGTCGCGCACTAATATACAAATATCGGCAGCGCTGACAGGGGTACTGCCAATACACGCGTCCCCCTGTTTTGCTTTTTCAAGCAAGGTCACTATTTTATTAGCAAAGTGAGTGGCTAAATGTGCTTGCCCTACACCTTTGTTGGTTGGTTTGTTTTTTTCATCAGCGGCTTCATCCACAAATACATTAAATTCGAATGCGGTCGCGGGTTTGCCATCAATTAAAAAAGAGTCATCCGCTTTTTTACCTTTAGCAGCTACTGCGTTAAACGGTATGGCGTCGTTATAAATAAAGCTGTTAGCGTGTTTGCCAAATAAACTATTAACGCTATTTACTATATCTGTGCTTGAGCGAAAGTTAGTACCCAGCGTAAATTGCTGATCAGTCTGTACAGCTTCTTTTGCGCCAATATACGTAAAAATATCAGCGCCCCTAAAGCCATAAATAGCCTGTTTTGGGTCGCCTATCATGGCAAGCGTAGTATTTTGTTGCCCATAAATTTCACTAAAAATACCGTACTGAATCGGATCGGTATCTTGGAATTCATCAATCATGGCGACCGGAAACAATTGCGCAATTTTTTGCGCCAGTACGTCGCCTTGCTCGTTATTAAGCGCACTGTGTAAATTGGTCAGTAAGTCATCTGGGGTGATCACGCTTTGCTCTTGCTTGCGCTTAACTATTGCACCTTTTACCCAGCGTGCTGCATGTTGTACAACCGCTATTTTGAGCCCTTGGTTTATGGTGTTGTTAAGGGCGGCAAGCTCGTCAAACTGACTCAGTAATGGATGCACAAATAATGGCTGATTTTTTTTATAATTGCTCACATCGCTTAGGTTTTCTGTAGTCCACACTTCAAACGAATACTTGCTAGTGCCAAATTCAAAAAACAAATCGCCGCCTAAACAAAATGCTTCAAGCGCACCCAGGCTGCCTTTTCGTGCTGGCGTTTTAGAACCACTTAAACCCGAGCCTTTAATCGCACATATAAACTCTTGCTCTAACACCGCTTTTTTAAATGCGGGTACACGGGTTATGTACTCGTCACGCGCCTTCCATACATCGTCTAATTTTATTTGTGGCGTAATGTGCGCATTAGCTTTGTTTAAAATGCTCGCCACTTGAGCGAATAAAGCCTCGGGTGCGGAAAATACATCTAAAATAGCATCGGTGCGCTCTTTGTTAAGTGGGTATACAAACGCACGCCAAAAATCTTTAATAGTTTCGAGTAATATGTCGCGCTCATCTAAAATAAATTCGAGATTAAACGCCACTCCCGACTCAAACGCATGTTGTTTTAGCATCCGCTGACAAAAGCCATGAATAGTAAAAATAGCCGCTTCGTCCATTGATTTAGCAGCTGCATCGAGTAAATCAAACGCGCGGTGCTTATCATCAATTTTGGCAATTACGCCTTCAATGAGTTCGTCGTTTGGGTCTTGCCCTAGCAATGCGTCGCGCGCAGCAATAATTCGGCTGCGCACGCGGTCTTTAATTTCTTGGGTGGCAGCGTCGGTAAAGGTTACTACCAAAATTTGCTCAACACTGAGCGGCGTATTTAACTCACCTTCTATTTGCATGCCTAATAAGTAGCGTAAATACAGCCCCGTAATCGTATAAGTTTTACCAGTACCTGCACTGGCTTCTATTAAACTTTGACCAATGAGCGGCATAGTAAGAGGATTAAGCGCTTGCATGGTCACTCTCCTTTGCGTGTTCAAATAAAGGCGTGAGCAATTTATCACTCCATTTTATAAATTCTTCTTGGCAGTCGTTTAGCGATTGCACCGTTAAGCGAATATACGGATTTTCGCCCTCACCTCGCCCTATGTATTGCGGGCTAAATTTGCTCATTGCTTTTGTTATATCGCCGCCGCTTTTAACGTATTCATAACCACTTACCGGAAAGAACGGCACAGGCTCTGCGCGCAGCGCTTTGTATAACTCAAACCAATCAAGTAACAATGCATCGGCATCAGCTTTATTAATTGGCGCAAAGGTAATTTGCTTATCAAGCCCAAGTAACAATGTTTCTACTTGTTGATCCATACTTTGCGCTGCGAGGTGATAAATAAAGCCTTTAATTAAATCTTTCGCTTTAATACTCGCACTGCGGTAAAACACTTGTTTTTGCAAATACACATGATTGAGCCAGCCCTCTATTTTAGTGCCTTCAATGGTAAGCAAAACTTCTATCGGCTCACTTTTTCCGCCTTTAATCTGCTCTTTTACTTGCCCTGCAAGCGCATCAACTCGGTGCTCCATACTCTCAAATATGAGGCTGCCTACATTGGCCTGAGGTAACTCACCTCGCTGCAGTATTTGCTCGGTACTCAGTGGTTGCTCGTTTATGTTTGCTTCGAGTATTTCATCAAGGTAAAAATAACGGCGCAGCGCATCTAAACTAAAGGGTTCTTCGTCTTTTGCTACTTCGTTAAATTGTGGCAGGCGCAAACCTAATGTTTGTTGATAAAAGCTCTCTTGTGCGCTGCACACGCTTCTAATAAACACATCGAGATCTAACTGATCTGGCACAATCACATCAAGCGCAATAACCGGCTGTGGTTTTATTGACTCACTTGGCAGCCAAATTGGATTGTAACTGTGGTTGCTCAGTACAGTATTTGCTTGCTCATCGGCTAAATAGTAATGGCTATTAAAGGGCTGTAAATGCTGTTGATTGATTAGACATGCGGGCAGCGTTTTTTCACTCTTTTCGCTTAATACAAAACTACGCCCAATATATTCTAACAGCTCGCTTACAAGGGTTGATGGCATGCGCGGTTGGTTATCAAAACACGAGCGACCAATGTAACTTATGTATAAGTTGTCGCGGGCACTCAGTAGTGCTTCTAAAAATAAGTAGCGGTCATCTAATTTACGTGATCGGTCACCTTTTTGCTTTTTAGAGTAAGGCACTAAGTCAAAACCAATAGGTTGTACGTTACGTGGGTAGTCGGCATCGTTTAAACCAAGCATACACACCACTTTAAATGGCACTGCGCGCATTGGCATCAATGTACAAAAATTGACTTGCCCAACTAAAAATCGCTGCCCTACGCCTTTTTCTTGAATGCCTTGTTTAATTAAGTAACTAACAATACGCTGCGAAACTGCTTTGCTGTAATCGCCGTTGTCGTGGTGCTTTTGTAACTCTTCGAGCACGTTTTGCAATACTAATAAATCCCAGCTGTCATCGCTTTCACTTTCGTATATGGCGTTTAACAGCTCGCTTAAAATATGCGCTTTATTAGTGAGCGTATCGTCGGGCGTTAACTGCTCTTTAAAGCTTTGCAGTACATCAATAAAATGCACGAGCTTGTTGAGTGTATCAAGCGCCATACCTTCTACTTCATCAGCGCTGTAAATACCGTTAAACGGACATTGTTCGTCGCGCATGGCAATGCCAAGCAGTAAACGGTTGAGCCCATGTTGCCAGGTATTTAAATCAATAGCGGGTAAATCAAAGCTGCTTTTATGCGCTGCGTTTATACCCCATTTCACCCCAACACGTTCAAGCCAATATTGAATTTGCTCGTATTCGTGCGCTTCAAGCCCAAATTTTTCGGCTATTTGCGTCACTTGTAATAAATCGAGAATATCCGACACACCAAAGCGCGAAAACGGTAAGTTAGCTAAACTCGCAAATGAGCTAAGGACGGGCTTTTCTTGCTCTATGGCTAAATCGGCCAATGCATAAGGAATAAAGCGGCTGCCTTGTGCCCCGCCAAATACGGCTTCAATGTAGGGGCTGTAAGTGCCTACATCGGGCATCATGACAATTATGTCTTTGGGAGTAAGCGTTGGATTTTGATTAAATAAGTTAAGTAAGTAGTCGTGCAAGCGCTCAACTTCTCTAAGCGGTGTATGGCAATCGCTGAGCGTAATACTGGTGTCGGTTGCGCTGATTGGTAATTTACCTTCGTCGTTAATAAACCACTCTTTGTTATCAGTCAGTGATTCGCCTTTAAATGCAAGCTGATAAATCTCGCTTTGTACTTGCCCTAGTAAGGTGTCGTCAAACACATCAATAAAACCATCAATCCAACGGGCATCTAACTGTACAAGTTGTTCAAAATAGTCGCGACCTAATTTACCCCACGACGATAACAACGGATTACCTATAAAGTAGTATTCTTCATCTGGATTGGTTTGTTTTTTTTGTTGCGCTTCCACCAGCGGCATTTTGGCGTATTTAGCGCTTATTTTAGCTGCTGTTTTTTCATCTATAATATCGCCCCAGTAGTGCTCACTTGGGTTAAAAAAGAATAATATAACCTCAGTTTTTTTACTCAGCGCTTCAAATACGTCTAGCTGGGAGCTGGCAATCGCCGATATACCAAATAAGCTAATGCGTTGTGGCAGTATGCTATTGTCCATAGTCTCAAGTGCTGTAAGTAACTGCCCTTGCATGTTAGCGCGATGAAATTGGCTTTGCCCAAGGTCTTGGCTTAGTTTTACAATGCGTCGCCATAAATCAGGCTGCCATGGGGCAATGGCTACATCTACGTCATCAAGCTCATCTTTTCCGCTATCCCATGTGGCTATCCAGTGCGGTCGGTACATTAAATATTGGTCGTACACATCGGCTATTTTTTCGCACAGCGCAAAGGTTTTTTGCCCGTCGATATCGCCCTCTAAATAGGTTTTTAGCGGCAAATAAAGCGGTTCATCAATGCAGGTTGGTAAAATTGCAAACAGTTTCCAAGCAAGGTTGGGCTTATTAAATGCCGACTCTTTAGGGACATTTGGCAGCAATTGCTGATACAACTGCCAAATAAAGCTCGACGGCAACGGAAAATCAACCTGCGCTGCGACCCCTAAGTTTTCGCTCAAACCTATTTTTAACCACTGCGACATACCCGGCGATTGCACTAGCACTACTTCTTTGTCGAACGGGCTTTGCAATGGGTTTACTTTTAACAGCTGATGGAACTGCGCTTGCAGGGCTTCCATCCGGTTTGATTGAATAATATTTAGCATATAACACTGACCTTGCTTGAGATAAAACCAGTGTAAGATATTTTCAATATTAGGGGTAGCGCAAACGGGTAATTGGCTTTAATAAATCAGAGAGTTAAGAACTAATTTACAGATTTTTATACGCACAGCATCTATTTTATATACTGTGCGTAGTAGTGAGTTTATTTATAAGGGCTAATACTTGATAAACTAAAGTCACTTTGCATTATTACTTCGCCATCAACGCCTTTTAATTTAAGTGAAATAGTGGGATCAGTTTGCTGCCAATCAATGCTTAAATCACCATAATTTACGTTATGAGTAAAACTCCCTACTCGGTGTTTGTTAGGGCTTACATCTTTCCACTTTTCAGTTAAGCCAGAGCTGGTCATCTCAATTAATGGGTAATCAAGGTTTTGCTGATACTTTGATATTTCACCCCAGTGCGTATCGCCGCTGATGATCACTACCCCATTTACTTTATGCTTTTTAATCAATGCAAATAAACGGTTTCTATCTTCAGGAAAGTTTGCCCATGACTCCCAACCTGTAAAATCGGGTAAAAGCTGTAAGCTTGAGGCAATCAATTTTATTGCAGCAGGCTTTTTAAGCTCTTGTTCAAGCCATTGCCACTGGGCTTCACCTAACATGGATGCACCCTTCACTTCACTGGGACTATACGGGCCTTGGTTATTTAACTTGCGTTTAGTGTAGTATTCAAGCTCACCTACATGGTTTAGCGCATCACGATTCCAACGTAAATCAGGCATTATTACTTGTATGGTTTGCTCATTTTCACCATACATGTACGAGGTATAAATTCCATCAGGGCGAGTGCGACGCGCTGAGTTTACAGGTTCATCCCAAAAATTAAGCATAATTTGACGTGATAGCTCTTTATGCGGATACTCTTTACCGGCATCGTTTTGGCCATAATCGTGGTCATCCCACATAGCAATGATAGGCGTTTGCGCTTTTAACGTTTTAAAACCAGGCTTTGCCCCTAAACGTTGGTACTTATCGGCAAGTACATCCATATCGTTGGTATCGCCGTAAATATTGTCACCCAAAAATATAAACAAATCCCCCTGCTCTTTGTTAATTGCATTAAATATGGGTATGTTTTTATCTTGATGCCCACACGAACCAAATAGGATTTTAGATGGCGCGGCAGTAATACTTGCGCTAATAACCGAACTCAACGCCAAGGCAGTTAGGGTTAATGGTTTTAATAGGTTCTTCATTTTAAAATCTCGCTAATAGCAGGCGCCATATTTGAATTTATTTCATTTGGATTCTGCCCAAGCGCCTTTAAAACGGTCGCCGCTATTTGCGCTTGTTTAAGCTCATTTTTAGTTTTAATTAAGCCACTACCTTTTATTGCGGGGCCAATGGCTGCAAGCCAAATATGTTCAGAGCCGACAATTCCTTCTGGGTAGGTATTTTCACCTAACTCTAGCTCAGCAAGTGCACGTTTAGAGCTGTGATGTTGCCAATCGTTGGCATTATTGCCACGGCCGTGATCAGTAGTAATAATTAGTGTGGTGTTATTTTTATAACCTGCTGTAGTTTGAATGGTTGCCCATAAGTCTTTTATAAACGCGTCACTTTGCCTTGCCGATTTAAGGTATTGATCGTAATGTCCATCATGCGCAAAGTCATCGGTTTCGCCTAAACTTATCACTAACAACTTAGGCTTTTTAGCCAACATATACGCTTTAGCAAAGCGGTATGTAAAACTGTCTAGTCGTACGTTATGCCAAGGACTGGGGATTTCATTTTGTAACGCATTTAATAATGGCGCATCAGTGAATAAATTCTCTTCAATTGACATAAAACCTGCATTTACATACACGTTACTGCGCTTAGTATTTACAATGTATGGAAATACATCCCAACTGCCAAATAAGGCTGTGCTATCTTTAAACTCAGGTAACTTATCTAAACGCTCTAAAATAGTTTTATTTGGGTTGAGCACTTTGTTATTACTATTTATATTTTCGTCAACTTCACCGGTGAGTATTTCGTTATAACCAGGGTATGAAAAATACCACGGGTTACTTACCGACATAGTAGAGCTGTTAGCTCTATCGCCAATTATAATCCCTTTTTTAGCCACTACTTGCGTTAAAAAAGGCATTAGTAATTGCTGGCGCTCATTTGCTGTTTTTGCCCAAAACTGGGTCTTTAATTGCTCTGGCTTTTTAACAAAATCATTATTATTAATTAAGCTATTATCAGCCCCATTAAATACTTCTTGCCAGCGTACTCCATCAAGCGTTACCAGCACTACATTTTGCGCTGCTGTTGCAAAGTTACTCGCTAATACACTTAAGCTAAATAGTGTTACTTTTAAAATCGTTTTCATCGCGTTTTGCGCCCCTTCATATAATAAAGCCCATCAATGATGGGCTTTATTATAATTCAATTACTAAAACCTAATTAAAAGTCAGCGGTAAATGTAACTGCTGCGGTGCGAGGCGCGCCAATGTAATAAGTAGCGCCGTTACCAGTACCACCTGCTAAGTAGCTTTTGTCAGTAACGTTATAAACAACAAACGATACGTCAATGGCTTTAAAAGGACCTGCATCTACGTCAGTTGAATAACCTGCATTAAAATCAAGTACGGTGTAGCCGTCTACTTTATTACGCGTGCGAGTGTCTTCGTCTTGCCATGCACCTAAGCGCTCACCGGTGTATTTAGCCGATAAACCAACACGAAAGCCATCGCTAAAGTAATCGGTAGATACCACAAATAAATCCTCTGATGAATCTATTATGCTGTCGCCTTTTCTAAAGCTCGGTGCTACCTCATTACCACTTTCATCTCTTAATATTACACCCTGTGAATCGTATGCATTTGGATCATCCGATGAATACTCAGAACTGCTATTAGTATACGACGAGTACACGCTCCAGCTTGGTGTTAACATATAGCTTGCTGCAAGCTCGAGCCCATTTGAGTCAATACCCCCTACATTTACGTACGAGCCATTTGTACCAATGGTGTAATCAATCCCATCTGTGCCACTACCAGGGGCAATAAAGGTAATGCGGTTATCAAACTTAACACTGTAAGCCGTTGCTGTAAGGGTTAATCTGTCGGCTTGGTAACGTACACCAAAGTCGATGTTGTCGGCAGTTTCTGGCTCTATGTTTGTAAGTGTTGAGCTATCTCGCTCAAGTACACCGTCTTTAATTGCTGAAAAATTCTCGCTGTAACTGGCAAATAATTCTGTGCTGTTATTTAGCTGATACAATACACCACCACTAAATAACACGTCTGAATCGCTATCTACTTTATCTGATCTTTCGTTAGCAAAGTGGTCGTATTTTTGTAATTCAACTAAATATTGTTTTGCACCAATATTTAATGTTAAGTCACCAAAATTAATCGAGTCTTGTAGGTACCATTTGAATGTATCGGTATCAAAAGTGTTTTTGTATTGTGTCCAGTAAGGCGTGCTATCAAAGTGATGATAAATACGCGCATCAATTACTTTGTGCCAATCACGCGATTCATCACGTTCGCTTTGCTCATACCAAAAGCCCGCTTCGATATCGTGATCACCAAATGTAGCTTGGTAATTTGCCGTTACACCTAAACGATCTTTGTTGTAATGCGTATGGCGGTAAGACATAACAGGCGTTGCTGTTGCATCGTAACACGCAGGATTTAAACCAGGACCCGACTCCCATGGCCAGCTCAAACTTTGCGTACAATCGGCATTGGGTGCAAGCGGGTTGCCTTCACTATCAGCAAAACCATAAGAGCCTGCATTAGTGCCACCCTCGGTTGTTGGGTCGCCATTTTCATCAACAGGCGTTGTTAAATAAGGTGGGATCCAATCGCCGCGACCTGAATTTTTATGATAATAAGGACTAACGGTTAATAATGAAGTTGGCGAAATCGCGTATTCAAATTTTAAATAGCCTAAGGTATTTTCACGAAGCGTTCCCCAACCTTCTGCAAACATTTGGTCAAAATGCGGAACTCCTGTCCAATTCCATGTTAGCTGATCCCAATCGGGTGTTTGTTCAAACTGCTCAAGGCTTACGCTGTTATAGTTTGTCTCGCTTACATCATCGTAAGATAAACGACCAGTGAGCGTTAAATCGTCAAAATTAGATACAAACTTAAGCTCAGCGTGTTGGTTGTCTTTGCCCCCATTACTGCCTGAACCAATCCAGCGGCTTGTATCTGTTTGCGAGTAACTTACGTACGCTTGTGTGTTATTAAAAACAGTGCCTGTTTCGTGTTTAATATAATAACGCGTGGCATCGTGGCTGCCTGATGTATAAGCAAAGGTAGTGCCTTTTTCAAGGCTTGGGTCTTTACTTACAAAGTTAAATGTCCCGCCTAGTGCTTCAAGTGAAGCCGACTTAATATCAGAGGTACCTTGACCTACTTCTACCGTTGCTAAATTTTCACTCTCCAAGTAACGGTTAGCTTTAGCACCACCGCCGTAATTAGAGCCACCATTGGGAATGCCATCAACGGTCATTCCTAATTGTTGTTGGTTTCCATCAATACTAAAACCACGCATAGTGATTGTAGTAGACCAATCGTCGCCACCAAATGCATCACCTTCGTTTATGCTAATACCTGGTAAGTTATCAGTAACCGATAATATGCTCGATACCGAACTTTGCTGCTCAAGCATTGCAGGCTCAATAACATTGTTAGCGTAGCTCGTTGGTTTAGCTACAACGGTTACTTCTTCTATGGTGCTGTCGTTAGCATAAGTAGATGTTGATACCGCCATGGCAATAGCCATGCTCAATAGCGATTTGTTTTTTAAAGCGTACATTGTTGTCCCGTTTAGTTTTAATTATGAAATATGAAAACGAGCACAGTATGAATTTTAAATATGACAACGAGGATGAACTTTATTTACATAAAGGTTAAACAAATATGGAAGATTTATGGCGGGAATATGTACAAAAAAAGACACCCAAAGGTTTAACTTTGGGTGTCTTAATAACTAAATATAATAATTAGCTGTTACTTTAATTCAGCTAGCATTTCATCGCTGTAATTTACTAGTTCTTCACCGTTTGCAATTTTGCTAATGTAATCTGGATTTGCGATAAGTGGGCGACCAATCGCGATTAAATCAAACTTAGCATCGTTAATAGCCTCTTTGGCTGACTCAAAAGTATAGCTGCCTACGCCTACTAATGTACCTTTGTAGCCTGCACGTAAAAATTCAGACGTCGTTTTACCTTCAAGCGACTCAAACGCTGTACTGTCGTCAAAAATACCGCCGTGTAAGTATGCTAAATCTCTCTTCTCAAGCTCTGGTAATAAGTAATCAAATACCGCTTTATCACGGTTATCTTCGCTCATATTAAAGTAAGCACCCGGTGTTAATCTAAGTGCAGTACGATCACTGCCTACAGCAGCAATAACCGCATCGGTTACTTCTAGTGCAAAACGCGACATATTTTCAGGCGTTTGACCGTATTCGTCGCTGCGTGTATTTGCAGCGTAATGTAAAAACTGGTCAATCAAATACCCGTTAGCACCGTGAATTTCTACTCCGTCAAAACCCGCTTCAATCGCATTTTCTGCCGCTTTTGCGTAATCAGCTACCAGGCCCTTAATGTCATCTATAGTCGCTGCTTTTGGTGTGATGTATGTAAGCTCACGCATACGAGGTACTGAGCCTTCAACGCCAATTGCCGATGGTGCCAGTACATCGCCATCAAAAAAGTGAGGGTGTGCAACACGGCCAACATGCCAAAGCTGTGCAAACATTTTGCCGCCATTAGCGTGCACTGCGTCAGTTACTTTTTTCCAACCTTGAATTTGCTCACTGTTAAATAAACCCGGTGTATTTGGGTAACCTTGTCCATCTGGACGAATAATAGTTGCTTCACTAATAATTAAACCAGTTTCGGCACGGCGAGCATAATATTCAACCATATCTTGTGTTGGCACTAAGTTATCGTCAGCCATACAACGCGTTAATGGCGCCATAAGTACGCGGTTTTTAAGCTCAATCGTGTTATTTAGTTTAAACGGAGCAAGTAGATCGGTTGTCATTTTTTAATCCTTCATTAAATATATGCTTACTACAATGTGGCCTTTTTACAAACATTCAAGCTTATCTTGAGTGATCGCTCAAATTAGTGAGGACTTATACTGGTCAATATACAAATTAGATCTGCATTGCTGAAATTAAATAACAACTTTTCAACACTCTGTCATATAACTCGATATACTTGTGTGCATATAATTTAGATATAGTAATTAAGAGTGAGCTAATTATGACAACGCCAAATTTAAGTGAAGAACACGCAGTAATTTTAGGGCTTGGGGCAAAAAAACGCCTAGCCTATATGTTCGAAACCGTACAACAATTTAAACAAGTATGGATTTTAAACGATGATGATGGCTGCGTTATGCTTGCCAACGAAGATGACGACTGTGTTCCAGTTTGGCCAACTCGCGAATTTGCAGAGGCATGGGCAACTGGCGAATGGGTTGGTTGTAGCGCTAAAGCAATTCCACTTGCTGATTGGTTTAGTCGCTGGACACCAGGCCTTGAAGAGGATGATTTACTTATTGCTGCCTTTCCTACTGAGGAAGACGACGGCACGATATTGTTTTCAGATGAGTTTGAAAAACAATTAAGAGCACCGAAGAAAAAATATTAAGGTTCAAAGCCTAAATACTCAGAGTTCTAAAATTTATAAACGCGGCACTTAATTTAGTAGCCGCGTTTTTATTGGCAATATCTAAAATTCAAGTAAGCCTGCGTAATTGCATCTGGATTTTCTACTTGCGGATAATGCCCAAGCTCTACAAACTCTTGTACGCGCGCATTGGGGACCAGCTTTTTATAATGTTCAATCATGTGCTTACCAGAGATGGGATCTTCTGCGCCTGCTATAAACGTAAGTGGTATATTGCTATTTATGATGGCACCAACCCAACGCTCTCTGTTTTGCTGCCTCTGCTTTATATAACTGATAAGTTTAGGCATAACGGCTAAACCATCTTTATAAATTAGCAACTCCCAAAGTGTGTCTACCACTTGTTTTGAAGGCCGTGTACTTTTACTAAAAATAGTCACTAAATTATTGGCAAATTTTTGTTTATTCATTAATTTTGGCACTAGCCAACCAAACTTAGATAATAATAATTTTTGTATAGATAAGGGTTTATGCACTTCAGGAAGCAGACACTGTTTATTTTAAAGTCACTTTGGCTAACTACTTGCTTTGCTAATAACTCTTGAGCCACAGTATCGCCATAGTCATGAGCTAAAATATGTATATCATTAATATTTAACGTTTTTAAAAATTGAGTATATAAGTCGGCTTGTTCAGTAATTTTATAGCCTGCATTTTTAGGTTTATCTGACAAACCAAAACCTAGCATATCGAGTGTAATTACAAAATAATGTTCACTAAGCGCTTGCCACATACCTTCCCAGTCCCAACTAGCACTTGGAAAGCCATGTATTAAAAGCAGCGCAGGTTTTGTTACATCGCCGGCTACTTTTGTAAATATTTGATGACCATTAATTTGGGTAAATGAACCCTGAGACTGCCACTGCTGTAGGGAAACCATGTATTAGCTTAATTTTTATTATTTATTTATGTAGTTCTATCATAAGAGTGATATGAAGAGGTAATAAAATTGATATTTAGGAAAAATTTTAATCCGAAAAAATCAACAGCTCCTAAATAAATTTAAAAAGCGGCTAACTAAACAGTCAGTCGCTTTTTTTAACTATAAAAAGTTTATTAGCACAAAACCTTATACTCTTTTCGTATTTATAATAAATTTTTAAATAAGTAGATTAACGACCCAAGCTGATTTATTTTCTTTTTTAATTAGAACACATCTAAAAGTATGAACAAACCACGATTACAGCGCCTTAAATAACACATACTAAAACTTCAAATAATACTTTATAACTATATTCAACTACGTAGTCACAAATCAACTGCCCGAATATTAAACGATTGACATATTTATTAATGAAGTGTTAACGTCATAAAACACAAATGCCACCGGTGGCAATAGACATATAAGTATCATTTTTGTTACACACAACGCTCTTATATAAAGGAAAAATCATGAAAAGCATGAGACTCAGCACAATAGCAGCTGCATTATTATTAGCCCTTCCCTCTTATGGGCAAAGCTCTTCAACCGCTGATGAGCTTAACAATAAAGAAAAGCCGATCTCTAGTGCATTATCGAAACAAGACGGTAAACCTCAAACACCAGAAGATGATATTGAAATTATTAGTGTTACCGGTATTTACCAAGCTGATTTAAAAGCACGTGCACTTGAGCGAGACAGTAATGCATTTAGTTCAGTTATTGCAACTGATGACATGGGCAACTTTGTTGATCAAAATGTAGCAGAGTCATTAAGAAGAATGCCAGGTGTAACACTGGAAAGAAGTGAAGGAGAAGGGAAATACGTAGCTGTTCGTGGTTTAGGACCTAAGTTTGTAGCAATAAATATGAACGGTGCTGAGTTATCTGGCGCAGGAGATGACCGAAAAGTAGGTTTGGACGGTATAACGAGTGATTCTCTTGGTTCCATTGAAGTTTTTAAAACACTGACTCCTGACATGAACCTAAATTCAATTGGTGGTGCTGTAAATGTTAAATCGATCTCTGCTTATGATCGAGGTGAGAATACCCTAAAAATAAAAATTCAAGACGCTTACAATGAGCTGCGCGAAAAACACTCTCCTAAATTTAGTATTGATGGGACTCAATTGTTTCTTGATGACACCATTGGTATTGGGTTTGCCTTATCTTACGAAGATCGTAAAACACAAGTGGATGAAAATAGGCATCACAGTACCCGTGATTTAAATTTTTTAAAAGGTGGAATAGGCCTAACTGCGGAAGACATTGAAAGCGCACCTGAAATTTTAGCTCCTGCGCAATTAGAAAACCGCCGTGAAATAGCAAATAGGGAAAGAACTACCGCAACGGTTAATATCGAATTTAAACCAACAGACTCTGGTTTCTACTATTTACGTGCCAATTACTCAAACTATACAGATGAAGATATAGCACTACGTGAATTCTATAATTTTTATAATGGCGACCAAGATGACGAAGTTATTTATGTAAATTCAGAAACTAAAGAATTTGCACTGTCTGACATTGATGTAATGAACCAATATTTTGTTCAAGAAGGCGAAAAAACCACTATTAATATGAGTATTGGGGGTGAAAATTACGTAGGTGATGACTGGAAAATAAATTATGAGTATGCATATTCAAAAACAGATGATGAGTCTGTAGGTGACCGTCGTGTGCAATTTCGTGAAAGAGAAAATATTGTCTACGGCAAAGCGTCTAAAAACAGTATTGTGGCACGTGTACTTACTCCCGCAGAAGCCGCTGAGTTAGGCGGGTTTGCATTAAGTAACGAAGGCGATGTATTCAACGGTGAAGCTGATGGAGATTTAAGCGATCTTTCCAACATGGAATACGATAACTTGTTTATGGAGGACAGCACTCGTACTGACGAAATTAGTAGCTTAAAATTAGATTTAACCAAACAGTTTGACTCGGAGTATATAAATTATATCAAGTTTGGTGGTACCTATAATGAACGCGAGCACTATAACAACAAAGATCGCTGGAGTTATAGCATTGATGATAGTGACTGCAATGGGGATGAAACTTGTATTACTGTTGCGAACTCTAATATAACTAACTATGACTACGCAATACCTAATAATAGTGATTTCTCTTATCCGTTTGTATCTCGCTCGCAAATGGAATACATGGTTGATGCAACATCAATTACGCGCGAAAGTGCCACCGGTGGTGAAACGTCAATTGATAGTACTAAAGAAGATTATACATTAAACGAAGATACTTATGCCGCCTACGTAATGACTGAGCTACGTCTAGCGGATAACTTAAAAGTAATCACTGGGGTACGCTATGCGCACACTGAATTCTCATCCACTGGTTTTATGTCACTTGAGAATGATGATTGGAAGT
Source organism: Pseudoalteromonas sp. 20-92 (assembly GCF_030847595.1). Lineage (NCBI taxonomy): Bacteria > Pseudomonadati > Pseudomonadota > Gammaproteobacteria > Alteromonadales > Pseudoalteromonadaceae > Pseudoalteromonas > Pseudoalteromonas sp. 20-92. The sequence goes on along the minus strand of NZ_JANJGQ010000005.1, from coordinate 61,243 downwards.
TCGATGGTATAAACACACTCGATCTAGCTGTCCCCCTTCCCGAAAGTAGTATCACTTACAGTGAATATTTTCCGAGTATGCATATACGGTATGAGCCATATGATACGGTATTAGTACGTTCATCACTTTGGACTAGTTATACCCGACCTTCGTTTAAACAAGCACGTGGTTATGCGAAATTTGATAATGACATTAGCTTGTGTGATCCAGCCACCAATGACTGTTTTAATTCGCAGGATGGCCAAAGCGCACTTGATTTACAAAACTATGTTTTAGGCCCTGATAACGCATTACAAGTAGGTAATCCAAACTTAGTTGCAATGAGCTCAACTAACTTCGATGCATCAATTGGTTGGTATCCTTCAAAAGAACTCTTTATGGAACTTGCTGTTTTTTATAAGGATATTGATAATTTTATCGTTGATGTTTCAGGTATTCAAATGCGCTTGGATGAATTGCCTTTAACATTGCCCGTTAATCAAGTTTCTGAGTTTGCAATTTTACAAGACTTACAACTAAATCAAGTAGATATCACACTCAATGGTGACACTGCCACTGTATATGGTATGGAATTGAGCTTTAATCAATTTTTTGAAAATGGTTTGTTTTGGCAAAGTAATATGACGGTAGTAAGCAGTGAAGCAACACTAGACGATTCTATACGTGTAGATAAAATGCCACTACCTGGACAAGCAGATATTACTGCTAACATCTCTTTCGGTTGGGAAGATGACGATTTGTCACTTCGTTTAATCAGTAATTACCGTTCAAAAATCCTTGAAGAAGTTGGTGCTTGCCCTGCTTCTGCAAATATATCTGATCCCCACGAATGTAAAAAATGGGCGGATATATATCAAGACGCAATTACTACCGTAGATTTTAAACTCAAGTATGACTTTAGCAAAAACCTAAGCGCTTACTTTGATGCAATTAACATAACCGATCAATCTGATCTTCGCTATTTTGCAGGTAATGAGCTATCTGGTGGTGCTGTCCTGTATCAGCGTGAGAACTATGGACGAACCTTTCAACTTGGTATGAATTATAAATTCTACTAAATAATCTGAACTCTAAATAATAAATCTCTTAACCAGAGTACAGATTAAATACACAAAACTAAAAATTAGCACACTCTACGTGTGCATCACACACTGCCAACACAGACGCTAAAAAGTTCATCCTTGGAGGGATGTATGAAAACAAAAATAAGTGTAATCACCACATTATTACTCAGTACAATATTAACGGGATGCCAGGAAGAAAGTTCAATTAACGTTAAAGAAGCACCCGCCCCTGCTATTCAAGGAACCTTTGTAGATAGCCCTGTTGCAGGCTTAAGTTACACAAGTTTATCAGTACCTGATGGTGTAACCGATGCCAACGGTCAATTTAACTATTTTCGCGGCGAAGCGATTACGTTTGCAATAGGAGATATTGCGTTTCCATCTATTGCGGCAAGTAATATCTTGTCACCTTTAAATTTATTTTCAACCGATACTGTATTTCATCCTGCTGTTGTAAACAGCTTACGATTATTTCAATCACTTGATAGTGATGGCGATGTGAGTAACGGTATTACCATTAGTGCCACAGCAGCCGATGCAGCAACGATCAACTTATCAGAAGGCCAAACAATTACCGATTATTTTAGTCGTAGTGAAGATGAATTTGCGGCAGATGTAAACGTTTGGCTAGCAAATGCAGGCACACCAACAACGGAACTCATTGATGCTGATCAGGCTATATTACATTTTGTTGATTTTGTGTATAAGCAATACAACAGTACACAGCCTAATGCATTTAACTTGTCACTATTTACCGGTGATGTATACAACCCTTTGGTAAAAGGCAGTACTGCCGGTATTGAAATACTTAATTTTAGCCCCGCTGATGATACTAACTCCACGGGCACATTTACTAGAACAGCTGATGGTGAAATTATTGGCAACGGCAATTATGAATTTATATTTGGTGATCGCGTACTCGCTTTTACAACTGCTGTTAATGGTGAGTCAAATACACAATACCTAATTTCACGTTCATTTAATACGGTTGATAGTGTGTATAGTTTGTGCCACCAATCTGATGACGCATCGCTTAGCGACATGATTGCAAAATGCGATAGTAACGACGATGCTAAAAATAACATTATCGTATTTAGTGAAGAGCAAGCTGCCATTGAGCTTGAAAACCTCAACAATTTAGCAGAACAGAACAGCAAAGCACTTATTGAAGATTTTAACACCACCACTGAAGACTTCTTTAAGTCTACCTATAAAAGCGTAAGTGATGAGATTGGCAGTGCTGCTCTTTACTTCAAAACCGGTGGTAGCTTAGAACTTGATGCTGAAAATGGCAATATAGTGCTTGAAGGCGACCGCTTTAGTATTGGTAACACACTGCCAGGCAAAGAAACAAGCCCAAGTGACACATTGGGTAAAGGTATTTATAACTTAAGTGAAGGCTTTACAATTAGCTTTGATGTTATTGCCCATAATGATGCGGGTACTCTGTCATTGTATGTTGACAATAATACGACTGGCCAAGACAACTCAGTACATGGCAAAGCATCTAAATTTTATTCAAAAGCTATTACAGCTGAAAATTTACCTCAAGGTCAACGCTTTACATATACCTATAAACCAGGTGAAGACGTAGTAACAGGCCCTGATCTGGACAGCGAAAGCGCGCAAGGCGTATTAAATGCAGAGATTAAAAACTCATTTTTACAGATTCGAACTGATAGCGCGGCATCAATTACGTTAGATAATTTAGAGTTAATTACGGTTGCCACAGATGTACCTGAAATTGAAGAGCCTACTGATCCAACCACACCACCAACAGGGGGAGACACGACAACGCCATTCCCATTTGTTACTGATTTTACAACGGTAACAGGTGATTTATTTTCAACTGATTTTTCCGCGATTACAGCAGCTGACGGCTCTATCGTCCCTATGTTTAAAAAGACAGGTGGATCGGTTTCTGTTATTGATACCGGTTTAGAAATTAATAGTGGCCGCTTTACAATGGGTAATACAACGCCAAATGTAGAGACGACCGAAACAGATCAAAGTACAACTGGTAGCTTTGATTTATCGCGCCCCTATCAAATTTTGATAGATATCGTGAGTGTGAGCGATCCTGATGGTGATAATAACTTCCAAATTTACGTGGATAACAATACCTCTAGCAGCTCAAAGTCAATTCATGGCTCTAGCTCAAAATTTTACAATGAATTAATTAACACCTTAGTACCTGACACTACGCTAGTTGTTGAAGGTAAAGTTGCAACAGCAACTTCATTTTTACAGCTGCGTACTGAAAATGGCGGGACGGTTGTTATTAAAAATCTACGTATCGAATACTTAGACGATCCGAGCGTGTTTAAATGTAATAGCTCTCCTGAGCTGTATTTTTGTGATGACTTTTCAGCAGGCGATTTATCCAACTGGAAAATTATTGCAAAACCAGATAACACAGCGGGCGCCGTGGGTGAATTTGATATTTTAGATTTAAGTGGTAACAACGTTATGCGTTACACCGCCGGTGGTGTTGGTGGTGAGCTCATTTTAGCCACTGAAGACGCATTACAAAATGTGCCAGATACCGGTAACTACTTTTTTGAAGCTGATATTCGACCACGTCAAAACAGTACAACAGCGAGCAAACAGCTCTACTTAATGGCTCGTTATGAAAGTGAAGGCAACTGGCTTGCTGGTGGCTTAAATGTACAAAACTCGACAAGTAGCACACAAGTAGAAGTGGCTGTGACTGTTGACGGTTCTATTTCTCGACCTGTACAAGCTAAGTCTCCTATCTTATTAGGTGAAAAAGGCGGTACAACTGATGGCGTTTGGTATACCACCCGCTTTGAAATGATAGACTCAGAACTTACTGCATATCTGAATGGTGAAAAAATGGGCACAATTAGCGACAGCACGTATAGCGCTCGTGGCCTAATTGGTTTGTTTACTAACAACCGCTCATTTGAACTTGATAACGTTAAAGTCGGCGATCCAAGTATTAAGCCAATTCAATTAACCCTTGATTATAAAGATCCTGCATGGGATGCCAGTACAACCACTGATCCGCTCATAATTAATGTGACAGCAATTAAAAACGATGGTGTTACACCCGATACCTTCAGCGTTACATCGAGTAATAAAGACGTAGTGTCTGCTGATGTCTCAGGCGATGTAGTTACGTTAAGCCCGCTCAGTGCTGGTGAAGCAACGATTAAGTTTGTATCAGGTTCTGATGAAACAATAATCAGAACGATTGAAGTAAATGTTGTCGAAGGCTTTGTGATGCCAAGCACCGATTATGGTGACCTAAGCGGTAAGCTAATGCCTGAAAAATCAGCAAATAATCAATTTGTTGATACGTTAATTTCAATTGATTTTGATACTACCGGTGTAACACCAACCTTAGGTAGTCTTGGCGAAGTTAGGATTTATAAACAAAGTGATGACACTTTAGTTGATACCCTAAAAGTAGGTAAAAACATCGATGTAATTGGTTACCCTGGGCAAGATCGCATACGTGCTGTAAATTACTTCCCTATTAGCTTAGTGGACAATACATTAATCATTAAGCCTCGCAACAGTGTGCTTGAGTACGGCCAAACTTATCGTGTAGTTATCGGTGACGACGTTGTTACTGGTGCTAAATTAAATGACATGGATTTCGCTGGACTTGGCAATAACAGTCAGTGGACATTTACAACCAAAGTAAATACCCCTGCAGGAAATGAGCTACTCGTTGACGATAATGACGTTGCTGACTTTAGAACCGTGCAAGGCGCACTTAATTTTGCAATGCAGCATCTTGATAAAGATGAGCAAACAACGGTTTCAATAAAAGACGGGACTTACAATGAGCTGCTATTTCTGCGCAATAAAAATAATATAACGCTACAAGGTGAAAGCCAAAACAACACTATTATTCAGTACGAAAACTACGAAACACTTAATAGCGGTTCAGGTGGTAGCGCGGCACTTGGCGGTGGTACTCCAAACGGCGGCCGTAGTGTATTTTTGGTTGAAGGCACAGATATGCTGGTTATTAACAATCTAACGTTAAAAAACACGCACATTCGTAGTAACAGCGTATCAAATCAAGCTGAAACTATTTATTTCAATAGCCAATATCGTTTGGTTGCCAACAACGCAAACTTTATTAGTGAGCAAGATACCCTACTACTAAAAGGCTATACTTGGTTTTACAACACGCTAGTTGCCGGTAACGTAGACTTCATATGGGGATACCCAGTTACTTCGTTATTTGAAGATAGCGAAATACGTACCCTAGGTGATTCTAAAAATGGTGATCCAACCCAAGACACCAAAGGTGGCTACGTTTTACAAGCGCGTGTACCGGTAGAAACCGATCCTGGCTTTATTTTCTTAAACAATGAGTTTACCAATGGTCCTGGCCCTATTGGTAATGGCGTACTAGACAATTCAACATATCTTGCTCGCAGTAGTGGTAGCTCTTCATACTTTGATAATGTAACCCTTATCAATAACAAGTTTGATACCCACATTGCAACTGTTGGCTGGGCTGTTCAAGGTGTTGAAAATCAACCAGCTCCAAATCCAGAAGCACCTTCAGCAACAAGCGGCTGGCGTGAATACGGCAGCATGGATATGCAAGGTAACGTACTAGATTTAAGCACCCGTAATGGTGGTTATATTTTACAAACAAGTGAAGTAGCTCAACTGCTTGAACGTGATAGTATTTTTGCAAGTTATGGCGATGGCGCAGGGTGGACCCCAACCCCTTTACCAGTGCCAGTGTTACCTGACGAACCTGTAAAAGTAATACCTGTTAACGTGAATTTAGGATTTGCTGGTTATAACTTTGATGTGACCGGTGGTACTAATGGCACTGTGGTAACTGTAGATAATGGCTCATCATTAAAAGCAGCATTAAGTGAAGCAAAAGCAACCAGTACACCTATTATCATTTATGTTGATGGTGTTATTACTGATGCGAACAGTGGCGGTGATGGCTTATCAATTCAGATAAAAGATATGGATAATGTGTCTATTGTGGGCGTAGCAGATCGTGGTCATTTGGATGGTATTGGCATTGAAATTCGCAGAGCGAATAATATCATAATTCAAAATTTAAAAATTAATCAAGTGCTTACCGGTGGTAAGGATGGTATTTCAATTGAAGGTGATGAAAACGGAAGTACCTCTAATATCTGGATTGACCACAATGAGTTATATTCATCGCTAGACTCAGATCAAGATTTTTATGATGGCCTAATTGATTCTAAATCTGGCGCGCAAAACATCACAATTTCTTATAACTACTTACACGATAGCTGGAAAACCTCATTACACGGTCATAGTGATGATGACACCAGTACCAACAAAAATCGCTTTATTACTTTTCACCATAACCGATTTGAAAATATTGTATCGCGAGTACCCTTATTTAGATTCGGTCGCGGCCATGTATTTAATAACTACTACAACAACATTACCTCTAGTGCCATAAATTCACGTATGGGGGCGGAGCTTCAAATAGAAGGTAACTACTTTGAAAACACCAAAAACCCAGTGATCTCGTTTTATTCAGATACTATTGGCTATTGGAATACATCGGGTAACTACCTCAGTGATACCGTTACCTGGGGTGAAGTACCAGACGGTGACGTAGCGGGTGAAGTAACCGAAAATGGAATTACACCAACAAGTAGCTACCAAGTGCCTTATGAGTACACACTAACCCCTGTTATGGCTATTAAAGATCATGTTATTGCGCATGCAGGTATTGGTAAAATAGATCAAAGTGATTTAGATATCCCAACGATTGAAGAGCCTACAGAGCCGCCGATTCAAGAGCCGTTAGGGCTACCATTTACTGAAAATTTTTCTGCAAACAACGCTGATGAATTTTTCAGTAATCGTTACCGTGACTTATCAGGCCTTGCAGGGAGCAACACCCCCCTATTTCACCGTGTTACAGGCAGTGTTCAGGTAAGTAACGGAAAACTAACCATGACCGGTACACGTATTAGTATTGCAAATACAACACCGACCATTAACACCACGGGTGACGATACGCAAACAAGCGGATTACTAGACCTATCAAATAACTACCAAGTAACGTTCAAGGTGGATGCTGTAAGCGGTAATACAGCTAAAAGCTTTCAGATATACGTAGACAACAATACTTCAGGAAGTGCTAATTCAATACATAACGGTAGTTCTAAGTTTTACTCTATAAAGCTGGAAGATCTAGTACTGGGACAAACCTATACTGTTGATGGTTTTGTTGCCACACCAACCTCTTTTATAACTATCCGTACAGAGAGTGAGGCAACTATTACGATAGATGAACTAACAATTCAGTAACCTTCCCAAGTAAAAAGCCCTTTATGTTGATTCTATGGGGCTTTCATTTTTATATCTTTAATATAAAACTACATTTTTAGTTATTTCCTATTACACATAAGTCCAGCTCAAATAACACAATAAGTAACAACTTAAGATTAACATATTACCTCGAATTTAAGTCGATACAACTCTATAAGGTATTGTCCATTATATAAATTACAAAAAAAGCCTAAGTTGTAACATTCAAAATAAGTGCTATATTTAGTCCGAGCATAAGATACTAAACGCTTATATAAGTACATATAAAAGGACGAATGAATGCTTGCAAAAAGCAGGATTAATAATGGGCTTTTACTACAAGTAATCATCCAAATTATTATCCTCATTATAGGTGCTACTTTCACTTATTCTCAGCATATTCAATATCAACGCGAACGTAATGCTGTTATTTCAACGGCTCTAAACAACCGACTTTCCTTATTATCCACAGGTATCATCAATAGGGTTAATTTATATCAATATGGGCTATTCGGCTTAAAAGGATTTATACACGGTATTGGCATTGATAATTTAAATTATCAAGCGATGCAAAACTACTCAAATAGCCGAAATTATACTTTAGAATTCCCTAGTGCAGATGGTATCGGTTTTATTAAAAGAGTATCACCAGCGCATTTAGCTCAATTTTTAGAAAACGCTAAAAACGAGCGGCCCGATAATACCTTTAGTTTAAAGTCACTCAAAGACGACAACGATGAGCATTTTATTATTCAGTATATTTTTCCTGAAAAAAATAATTCAAAAGCACTGGGTCTTGATATTGGCTCTGAGAACATACGCCGACAAGCAGCACTCAACTCAGCAATAAACAATAGCACCCAATTATCGGCGCCAATTACCTTAGTACAGGCTGACAAAAAACCACAGCAAGGTTTTTTGATTTTACTCCCTGTATATCAACAAAATATCGTGCCAAAAAATACACAACACCGCCTAGAAAAATTAGTAGGTTGGACTTATGCCCCTCTATTAATTAATAATATTTTAGAGTCACTTTCTCAAGTAGACGAAAATAGTTTAAGCATCAGTGATTTAAATAACAGTACTGAATTTACCTTTTTTAATTACGGCAATAAGAATAATAACACCGCGTTTCAAACTTCTAATACTATCAATATTATGGGACGAAGCTGGAAAGTAACACTGTATGGTTCTCAATCTTTTATCGCCAACCTCCATTTAGCTAATAAATATCAAGCACTCGTTGATGGAGTCTTTTTAACCGTCTTCTCAATGTTTTTTATATTCGCTCTACAGCTATTTTTTTATCGCAGGGCACAAAGAATAAAACTCAAAGTAGAAGCCGCTAAAAAGCACGAACAAATACTTGAACAAGCAAATTCAAAACTAGAAATTGAAGTAAAGTTACGCACCCAACAAATAGCCGATATAAGTACTTTACAACGCAGTATTTTAGACAGTGCGAGTTACTCTATTATTGCTACAGACAAAGACGGCCTAATTACTGAATTTAATCCTGCTGCAGAGAAACTACTTGGCTACAAAGCCAGCGAAATTATTGGTATTAAAAACCCGAGTATTTTTCATGTAGAAGATGAAGTAGTTAAAAAAGCGCAGCAATTAACAAAAGAATTAAACAAACCTATTAAACCTGGCTTTGAAGTATTTGTAGTTAAAGCAACCCCCACCGAACCAGATATAAACCAATGGACATACATAGATTCTAACGGTAAGCATATCCAAATTAATTTAAGCATTACCTCATTGCTTAATAATAGAGGTCAAGTAGTTGGTTTTTTAGGTATCGCATTTGATTTAACACAGCAAATAAAACATGAAGAAGCACTTGCACAAGCAAAAGAATTAGCAGAGCAAAGCTCTAAGGCTAAATCAGAGTTTTTAGCAAATATGAGTCACGAAATTCGTACCCCAATGAATGGTATTTTGGGTACTTTGCAACTACTACAAGAGCAGCCACTTAATGAAAAATCACAAGAATATTTAAAAAAATCATTATACTCAACAAGAGCATTAACAACCATCATCAACGATATTCTCGACTTTTCTAAAATCGAAGCCGGTAAATTATCATTAGAAAGCATGCACTTTGAACTGAATGAGTTGATAAACCATTTAGAGTCGGATCTCGCACTTTTTGCTAATGAGAAAGGCATTTACTTACGTTTCATATCTAATATTGATCACAACTATTGGATAGGTGATCCGGTTAGGCTGAGACAGATTTTCATTAACTTAATCTCTAATGCCATTAAATTCACCCACGAAGGTGGTGTAACCGTTGAGTTTAAGTTAACTGACGATAATAAAATATACGGCATTGTTTCAGATACAGGCATTGGTATATCACAAAATGCAATTGATCGATTATTTGAACGCTTTGAGCAAGCAGAAACGTCTACTACCAGAGAATATGGTGGAACAGGGCTTGGCTTACCAATAACAAAATCGTTAATTAGCCTCATGAAAGGTGAAATTAAAGTGACCAGCACATTAAACTCTGGAAGCCAATTTTGTGTTTATTTACCACTGAAGAAAGCAAATATAAAAGCAATAGATCTAAATACAAAGTATTTAGAATTTCCTGATTTATCAAACAAAACAATTTTAATCGCAGAAGACAACAAAATTAATCAACTGGTTGCAACTGCAATGTTAGAGCCGACTAAAGCCAATATTGTAATAGCTAATAATGGGCTTGAAGCAATTGCATTATATGAATCGTTGTTACCTGACATTATTCTTATGGATATTCAGATGCCGAAAATGGATGGTTTTGAGGCCTGTAAAAAAATAAAAAAAATAAATAGTAAACAAGTCATTATAGCCCTAACGGCCAATGTTTTTACTGAACAAAAAGAATTGTATAAACAACTTTTTGATGGCTATATTTCTAAGCCTATTGAAAAACAAGAATTAATAAAAGCACTACATATGAATAATACAGAGGAAAACATTTGATATGCCTCAACAAATCAAGTTTAAGTAGATTGAATTAACAACATACTCCAAATTACTTTGTCGCGCCTAAACAATAGTTGAGCAGAGTTTACTTTACATTAAAAAGCCCAGTTAAATTAATAACTGGGCCTTAAGAATAATGGTGGAGGGAGAGGGATTCGAACCCTCGTTAGGGATAAACCTAAACACACTTTCCAGGCGTGCGCCTTCAGCCACTCAGCCATCCCTCCACAGTGTTGCAATTGTATAATGCAACGGCACGCTATAGTATGAAATAGGCCCACAAGGTGCAAGGCATTTTTAAATATCAACCTTCAAGTGCTTACTTATCAAGCAATAACTTACGTTTAAGTATAAAAAACGGCTAAATTCAAGATTTAACCGTTTTTAATTTAAACTTTAAAATGACTTAACCTGAACTCTGATTAAGAGATTAACTACGTATTGAATATGATGATATTTAAATTTATTTTCTCTAGCCAGAGCTCAGGTTACTTAGCCATACTCGCGGTAAATTCAAGCATGCGATTAAGTGACTTAAGTGCGCCTTCGCGTAAATCCATATCAACAAATACTTCTTTGCCTTTCGGGTCAATTAGGGCTTCCTCAATCGCTTTTAAGCCATTCATTGCCATCCAAGGGCAATGAGCGCAACTTTTACATGAAGCGCCCTCACCTGCCGTTGGAGCCGCGAAAAACTCTTTATCTGGGCATAGTTGCTGCATTTTATAAAAAATACCGCGATCGGTTGCAACAATAAATTTATTGTTGGGCATTGTTTGCGCAGCTTTTATGAGTTGGCTCGTTGATCCTACAGCATCGGCAAGTGCAACAATCTCTGCTGGCGATTCTGGATGAACTAATACGCCTGCATCTGGGTGTAGCGCCTTCATATCTTTTAAAGCTTTAGTTTTAAATTCGTCATGTACAATACATGCACCATTCCACATAAGCATATCAGCACCGGTATTTTTTTGAATATAACTACCAAGGTGCTTATCTGGTCCCCAAATGATTTTTTCGCCTTGCTCATCTAGGTGCTCTACAATTTCAAGTGCACACGATGACGTTACAATCCAATCGGCACGCGCTTTGACCGCTGTAGAGGTATTTGCATATACAACAACTTTACGATCTGGGTGCTCATCACAAAACGCAGAGAAATCGTCTATCGGGCAACCAATATCTAACGAACATGTTGCTTCAAGCGTTGGCATAACAACCGTTTTATTAGGTGTTAATATTTTAGCTGTTTCGCCCATAAATTTTACGCCCGCGACGATAATCATATCTGCATCGTGACGTGCGCCAAAACGTGCCATTTCTAGCGAATCGGCAACGCAGCCGCCAGTTTCTTCAGCAAGTGCTTGAATTTCAGGATCGGTATAATAATGGGCAACAAGTACTGCATTTTTATCTTTTAGTAATTGCTTTATACGCGCTTTATATTCGCCTTGCTCGTCTTGTGTTAACGGTGCTGGCTTAGGGGGAAAGATATAACCTTCAGGCATAATAGTTTGAGCTAGACTCATGTTCTCGACCACTTATCTACAGTGCATTAATTAGGGCGAATTATACGAGAATATCAAAACAAATAACAGCAAACTAGCGAGGCTGTTTATAAAAAATAAAGTGGGAATTTAAAAAAGAATATAAAGGAAAGTATTAGAGAGTGGTGGGTCATGATGGATTTGAACCATCGACCAATTGATTAAAAGTCAACTGCTCTACCAACTGAGCTAATGACCCGCTCTAATATAAATCTGCTTTGTAAAAAGCTGCGTAAATCCGCCGATTAAAACTGTCATAGAATGGTGGGTTATGATGGATTTGAACCATCGACCAATTGATTAAAAGTCAACTGCTCTACCAACTGAGCTAATAACCCGCTCTTTTTGCCGCATTTCGAGTGGGGTAACCATTCGTTTGCTGCGGGCGCTTATAATACTTATTTATAAAATGAGTGCAACCGAAATTGTCTCTTTTTTTAAGTTTTTATGTCTAGTTGACCAATTTTAGACCGCTTATGACAAAAAGCAGTCTAATCAAGCCGATTCAATTATTTTGATAAGCGTTCTGTGGCCAATTTTGCAGCAGTTGTACTTGGATACTGATTAACAAGATCATTCAGAATTTTTAGAGCTTCCTCTGCTAAACCTTGCTCTTGCAAAAGTGTTCCTAGCTTTAACATTGCATCTGGTCGTTTATTTGAATTAGGAAATTCATTAACGACCACTTTAAAGTGCTCTATTGCTTTTACTGGCGTATTTTTAATCGTCAGCAATTGTCCAAGCCAATAATGTGCATTAGATGCATAAACTGAGTTTGGGTATGACGTTAAAAAAGTTTGAAACTCAGGAATTGCTTGATCATAACGCTTATCCTTCATTATAAGCGCTACAGCACGCTCGTATGCTTCGTTTTCAGATAAATCGTTACTGTATGTCTGTGCATCACTTGGTTGCGTATAATCAGCTGCAGGCGCTACAGCAGGTTGTGCATATGCTTGGCTTACGCGATTTTCAATTTCTTGATAAAGTTCGCGTTGACGCTGTAGTACTTTTTCAAGCTTATAGCTTTGTTCTTCAGTTACGCCACGGATTTGACTTACTTCATCTTGTAATAGATTAAGTTGTTGCTGTAACTCTACTTGTAAAAAATTACGCGACTGCATCATGCTCTCTAATGATGCTAAACGCTTCTCAATACTTGATTGTGAACCTGCAGCTTCTGAAACAGGAGCGGGAGCAGCCATTAACTGGGTGCTCCCGCTCAATATCATGGCTGCCAAAATAAGTTTCGGCTTCATAATATCTCTTATCTTAGTAAACGAGTACCGCACGGCGGTTTTTAGCGAAAGCTGATTCAGTGCGAGATTTAACCATTGGCTTCTCTTCACCGTAGCTTACTACTGACATTTGGCTAGCTGAAACACCTAAACTTTGTAAGTATTTCTCAACCGCTTGGCCACGGTGCTCACCTAGTGCAATATTGTACTCTGGCGTACCGCGCTCATCTGCGTGGCCTTCAATTAGTACTTTAACTGATGAATTTTGAACTAAAAATTCAGCATGAGCACGAAGCAAGTCAGCGTATTTGCCTTCAACTGTCGCTTTATCAAAATCAAAGTAGATTACTTGCTCTTGGCGTAGTGCTTCGTATTTTTGACGAAGTTGCTCTTCTGCTTGTTGCTCAGGAGAAATTGTAGCCACTTCAACTGTGTCTGTATTTGTCGATTGTTCAACAACAGCTTCATTTGTTTGATTTGCAGCACCTTCATCAATATCCGAAGATGAGCTACAAGCTGCTAATGTCATTACTGGCACAGCAATTAGCAGGCCTTTAAGTATTTTGTTAAGTTGCATTAAGTAGATTCCTATTTTGAGTAAACCAGTAATATTACTGTAAATATGGCGACCAAGCTGGCGCCTTTACTTGTCCGTCAAGCACAGGTAAACGAGCTTTAAAGCGACCGTCCATTGATACCAGCGCGAGTACCTGTTTATTATTATGAAGCGTGCTATAAATAATCATCGAACCATTTGGTGCTATGCTCGGTGATTCATCTAGGCGAGTTCGCGTTAATACTTGAAACGCGCCCGTAGCAAGCTCTTTCTTAGCAAGATGGTACTGCCCGTTGGTACGGTTAACCATCACTAATTCTTTACCGTCTGGTGTTATGGAACCCGCAAGGTTCATATCACCATCAAAGGTCAATCGCTGTGACCTACCAGTTTTTAAATTTAACTTATAAATCTGAGCATTACCACCCCTTTCAGAGGTAAACACTATATCTTGACCATTTGGATACCAAGATGGCTCAGTATCTATACTACGATGTCGCGTAAGACGTGTTTCTTTGCGTGTTGCCAAGTCTAATAAGTAAACTTCTGTAGCACCCGTTTTGTCTTTAGAAAGCACTAAAAGAAGCTTTTTACCATCTGGCGAAAACTGCGGAGCACCGTTAATACCGCGATAACTTGCAATAACTTCACGCTTACCGGTATACAAATCTTGAATATAAATTTGGCTTTGACGGTTCTCAAATGTCACATACGCTAATTTTGTGCCATCAGGTGACCAAGCCGGTGACATTAGTGGCTCTTTCGAACGTAGTAACACCTGTTCGTTAAACCCGTCATAATCTGATACAACAAGCTGATAAGGCTTATCATCACCATCACGTACAATTACGTACGCAATCTTGGTTAAAAAAGCACCTTTCTCACCCGTTAATTTCTCATAAATGACATCACTAATACGATGTGAATAACGACGGAAACCACTTATGCCAATAACACTATCTCGTGCTTCTAAAATATGATCTTGGCTTTTAAGCAACTTACCATTACTCATCATTTGCGTTTCACCACCCGTGATTTGACCACGAATAACATCGACTAACTCATAACGGACGAGGTAACGTCCATCAGTCTGTTGCTCAACCTCGCCAACAAGTATCGCTTCAACACCTTTATTAACCCAAGATGCATAATCAATGTCAGCATCTTTGTTTGGTTGTTGCGGCATTTGCATAACATCTACAGGCTTAAACTTACCACTACGCATGAGATCTGCAGCAATAACATCACTTATTTTTTCAGGAATTGGACCAACACCATTGTATTTAAACGGCACAATTGCAATAGGTCTTGCACCATCTACACCTTCTGTTATTACAATTTCAAGGGCTGCGTTAGCAATGCCCTGAAAACCAAATAACAGCACTAAACAGGCAATTTTTACTTTGTTGAACATATCATTCCTTTAAAATTCTGGCTTGATTGTTAAATTAATATTCTTAAGTTGTTCGAATACGTCTTTGTCTTTAGATACCGGTAATGTGTCAGCCATACGAACAGCCCTAAGTGCAGCCTCACAGACTAGTTTATCGCCGCCTAATGATTTAACTTGTGTTACTAAACCATTAAAGCCTAAACGAATATTTACTCGGCACTGCTG
This sequence comes from Pseudoalteromonas sp. 20-92, assembly GCF_030847595.1. Taxonomy (NCBI): domain Bacteria; kingdom Pseudomonadati; phylum Pseudomonadota; class Gammaproteobacteria; order Alteromonadales; family Pseudoalteromonadaceae; genus Pseudoalteromonas; species Pseudoalteromonas sp. 20-92. The sequence continues at coordinate 45,926 of NZ_JANJGQ010000005.1, read as the reverse complement.
ATTTTTCATTTTCTCGTCGATCAGTAAGTTCTGCTGAATACGCGCCATAATTAGAGCGCGATATTTATCAACTTCACCCACGACCTGTTGTTGACGTATTTTACTACGCGCAGCCTGCTCTTTAGCAAGTTGTTCTTGTAACATTTGTTCTTGTAGGGCCTGTTGACGCTGTTGTTCAGCCTTTTTAGCACGTTCTTTAGCCTCTTCATCACGCTTTTTACGTTCATCTTCAGCTTTTTTAAGTGCTTCTTCCTCAGCTTTACGCTTATCGGCAGCTGCTTTTGCTGCACTTTCAGACTCTTGCTTTTGTTTTTCGGCTTGTTTTGCTTTAGCACGTTCCTTTTGTTCTATTGCGCGTGCTTTTTTAGCTTGTGCTTGCGCCTCGGCTGTTTCTTTTTCTTTAGCCTTACGTTCTTGCTCTAATTTCTTAATATGACGGGTTTCTGACTCGCGCTGTTTGCGCGCATTTGCAGCTCTGCGCTCTAAATCACGGATGCGTTTGTCTTCTGCCTTTTTTTTGTCTTTTTCTTTCTTTTGGAGTTCAGCTATTTTCTGCTCAACCATTTTTTGGTCAACTGTCACAGCTGACACCGCTTTATCAACATCAGGTATAGCTTTATTAAGCGTTACTTCCATAACCTTTGGTGCTGGCGGGTGAATGTTTGCCGATGCATATAAAAAACCACCCAGCGCCACATGCAAAACTACTGATTTAATTAATGAACTACTCATACCGTTATTTTGTCCCTTCGAAGGATTCTGTCATTAATCCAACTGACGGTACACCGGCACTTTTTAAAAAGTCCATTAAGAGCAATACCTCTTGGTATGATACTTTTCCAGATCCCTTTATCATTACAGGTACATCAGGATTTTTCATTAGCTGTAACTTAATCACAGCCGCTACATCAAGCGCCTCCATCGGAGCCTCTGGATCAGTCCCTACACTAACGTAATATTTACCTTGTGCGTCAATCGAAGCAATAATAGGTGGCGCATCTTTAGTATCAACTAAATCTGACTCCGTCATTTTAGGCAAGTCGACTTTAACACCATGTGTAATAAGTGGCGCTGTTGCCATAAATATAATCAGTAGCACCAACATTACATCAATGTAAGGAACTACATTAATTTCTGCGACCGGACGGCGCTTCTTACGCTGATACATTCGCTTGGGCCTCTATTTGTGTAGCTGCTTGACGGTGTAAAATATTAGCGAACTCTTCCATAAAATTAATGTAGTGAGATTCTAGCTTTTCAACTTTATTAGAAAAACGGTTGTAAGCAATAACAGCCGGAATAGCTGCAAACAAACCCATTGCTGTGGCAATAAGTGCTTCTGCTATACCAGGTGCTACCATCTGCAACGTAGCTTGTTTAACTTCACCTAATGCTATAAAAGCATTCATAATGCCCCATACAGTACCAAACAAGCCTATATATGGGCTAATTGAACCCACTGTCGCTAAAAATGATAAGCTTGACTCTATTTTCTCTATTTCTCGAGAGAGTGCCACGCGCATAGAGCGGTGTGTACCTTCCATTACAATACTCGCACTTTGAAAGGTGTTTTTCTTATGTCGTGCAAACTCTTTAAAACCGGCTGTAAATAGAGCTTCAATACCTTCAGATTGACCGTTACGTGATGAAATTTCGTTATATAGTTTACTTAAATCAATACCAGACCAAAATTTTTGTTCAAACTTTTTAGCACTTGCTAACGCATCTGATATTGCTTTTTTACGCTGAAAAATAATTGCCCATGACATTACAGACATAGCAACTAGCCCTAACATTACTAGTTGAACAAGCAAACTGGCTTCTAATATTAAATCCAAAAAATTAAGCCCTGATCCCACGTGAAACTCCTAAATAGTATCAAAATACGTCAAATTGATTGATTTGTGTAAATATGACCGCTCGTGCAGCCAAAAGTTGCACATAGTGTATCGAGTCCATTTCAAACTGACAACGATATTGCTATGAATAAGCAACAAAAAACGTTGAAATAACCTTTATTTCGCAATTATCTAGCAAAAGAATTTAAAGCTATTTCCGCTATTTAATAATGTGCTCAAGATATGCTTAAATATACAAGCAAAACATCATAAAACGCCTCATTTATTCAAAATCACTGCATAAACACTCAAAAAACTTAAACAAAATCTAAAGGTAATAGTAAAACTAATAGCGACAAGCAGTGCAAACTCAAACTTAATCACTAATTTTCATTAACTTACAAATAGGAAAAAACATTAATGAACAAGTTTTAAACAACCAGAAATTTCATTGCATTAGTTTTTATAATCCGAAATTATAAATTTTCTAGTTTGAATAATAAATATATATTGCGTATTATCTCCCCATACCGAGCTGGCACTGAGTGAAATAGCTTCATTAAGCAAAGTTCTTAGTAATAGGATATTTTATCGTATTACATTGTTTTACATTTTTAGGATAAAACCTAGTTGTGTAAAATGTAGTTCCCCAAGATTACTTCCTTCAACTTGTTGTTTACCCGCATTTTTTGCGGGTTTTTTTTGCCAAAAAATTGAAATCATTTAATACCAATTTGCTTAATTGAGCGATCTATTTTGAGATAAGAAAATCGTATCTATAACAAGGCAAAAATTTCGTTATTTAGTTGTTATCACTCATTGTTCTACATCCATACAGTCGTATATCAGAAATTTTTGACACGGTTAACGTCAGATTTAATCCCTCTAATTGATTAAGTATTATTGCAAACTAAACAACACTGTAACAGCCTAATACGATAACGGCTATGCAATATACTCTATCTATCGAATAGCCCGCAGCATAGCCACGCAAGTCTTAACGCTCTGTGAATTAAGCGTTAACTGATTATATAGTGGGTAAAATTGTAATAACTTGGTTTAGAGTAACTATGTGAAAATATGGTGGGTAACATTATAAAATTAGGTATACGCGCTTGCTGTACATTTACTTATGCAAGCGCAAGTGATTAATTGTAATTTAGATTAAGTCGTCTTTTTTGGCATTAATCCAAAGTGATGGTATGCACTGTCAGAGACTATTCGCCCGCGAGGTGTGCGCTGAATAAATCCTTGCTGGATTAAAAATGGTTCTATCACATCTTCTATTGTTTCGCGCTCTTCGCCAATAGCAGCCGCTACATTGTCGAGCCCTACAGGACCGCCCATAAATTTTTCGATTATGGCGAGTAAATACTTGCGGTCCATATAATCAAAACCACTTTTATCTACGTCAATCATATCAAGCGCTTGCTTAGCTACATCGGCGTTTACTGTGCCGTCAGATTTTACTTGAGTGTAATCGCGTACACGGCGCAATAAGCGGTTTGCAATACGTGGTGTGCCGCGCGAGCGCTGAGCAATTTCGGTAGCGCCATCGTCACACATCTCTAAATCAAGGTAATGTGCAGAGCGCCCTACTATGTGCGATAAATCTTCTACAGAATAAAATTCTAATCGCTGCACAATTCCAAAACGGTCACGCAGTGGCGATGTAAGCGAGCCTGCTCGTGTGGTTGCACCAATAAGTGTAAATGCAGGTAAGTCTAATTTAATAGAACGCGCAGCTGGGCCTTCACCAATCATTATATCAAGCTGGTAGTCTTCCATTGCCGGATAGAGTATTTCTTCAACTTGTGGGCTTAATCTGTGTATTTCATCAATAAACAGTACATCGCCTTCTTCTAAATTGGTAAGTAACGCAGCTAAATCGCCTGCTTTTTCAAGTACAGGGCCTGATGTTGTTTTAATACTTACGTGTAATTCATTGGCGACAATATTTGCAAGCGTGGTTTTACCAAGCCCAGGTGGGCCAAATATTAATAAATGATCGAGCGCTTCACCACGGGTTCGCGCAGCTTCAATAAAAATTTCCATTTGCTGCTTAACATGAGGCTGGCCTCTATAGTCGGCTAAAAGTTTTGGTCTTATTGCACGATCTATAGAATCTTCATTTTTTTTTTCAGTCGCATCAATTAAGCGATCCGCTTCAATCATGGGTTACTCACAACATAGATTTTAAAGATTCTCTAATAAGAACCTCAGTAGACATATCGGGTTTACTTATCGATTTTACTGCTTTTTGAGCTTGTGGCAATTTATAACCTAATGCAAGCAGTGCCGATACGGCATCATCCGCTGCATTATTAGCAATTGTCGCATCGCTCATTGGCTCTATTACTGCGCTGTCGCTAAATGGCGTAAATAAATCATTACCCCAATCTTTTAGTCTGTCTTTCATTTCGAGTACTAAACGCTCCGCTGTTTTTTTACCTACACCGGGTAATTTAACAAGCGATGTTGAGTCTTCGTTATTTACACAACTTACAAATTGTTTTGCCGACATGCCCGATAAAATAGCTAAGCCAAGTTTTGGCCCTACGCCATTTGCTTTTAATAGCTCTCTAAACAAAGCACGTTCAACTTTATTATTAAAACCAAACAATAGTTGAGCATCTTCACGCACTACAAAGTGAGTGTAAACAATCGCGTTTTCACCAATTTTTGGTAAATCGTAAAAACAGGTCATTGGCATTTGTACTTCGTAACCTACACCACTTACTTCGAGTAATATTTCTGGTGGTTGTTTTTCGACTAAAATACCATTTAAGCGGCCTATCATAATTATTTCCTTAAACGTCCTCTAACGGTTTTGCTTGCGCTACCCGCTAGTTTAATTAAATTTTGTTCTGAGTGGGCGTGGCAAATCGCAATAGCGAGTGCATCCGCTGCATCGGCCTGTGGCGTACCGGGTAGTTTTAAAATATTTTTTACCATGTGTTGCACTTGTGTTTTATCTGCGCCACCGTTGCCTACTACTGCTTGCTTAATTTGCCTAGCTGAGTATTCAAATACGGGTAAGTCGGCCATTGCAGCGCCAACAATCGCAGCGCCTCTAGCTTGACCTAGTTTTAAAGCGGAATCGGGGTTGTGCGCCATAAATACTTTTTCAATGGCAAAAGTTTCTGGCGAAAACTGCTCAATAAGCTGTGTAATGCCTTGGTAGATCATTTTAAGCCTAATCGGAAAAGGATGATCGGCTAGCTTAATACAGCCACTGCCTAAGTATGTAAATTTAGAACCTTGATGGGCAACAACACCATATCCGGTCAAACGTGAACCAGGATCGATCCCTAAAATAATGGCCAAACAGCGCTCCATTGTTATTATTTTTAAATTACGCCAATAATGCCAGAGCACTGTATAAATTACCAGTACAAAGAAAAACAAAAATGCCCACGTACTAGGTGGGTATTTACAGGAGCATGTTAGTTTAAGCTTACCCTAGGGCACGCACTAATCCTTGGGTGTTTTGTTTAAGTGTTCGGGCAATCATTAAATAACCTAAACCAGCCACAAATACGCCGCCAGCTACCGGCCCAATAATCCATATATGTGGGTGTAGCTTACCGGCTAAATCAAACATTTGTTGCTGCACAATTAAAAGCGCTATATCACTAAAAAATGCGGCAACTAAACCGGCTAAACCACCGAGTAATAAAAACTCATACAGGGTCGCGTTTTTAATTAATCGGCTTTTAGCCCCAAGCGTTCTAAGTATTACAATTTCTTGCATACGCTCACCTAAACTAGCTTGCACTTGCGATATAAGCACAAGCGCCCCACACAGCACAACAATAGCCAGTACAAACCCAATTGCGAGAGAGACTTGCGATATAGTTGTTTGTATTTGCTTAACAAAGTTATCAATATCAATGGCTGTAATAGTAGGGTAAGTACGTAATAACTGGCTAAAGTCACGTTTTTGATCTGGATTTATACGTACCGACGAAATATACGTCGCCGGAAAATCTGCAAGTACATCAGGACTTAAAATAATAAAAAAGTTAGGTTTAAGCGTGGCCCAATTTACTTTGCGCACACTAGTGATTTTAGCGTCGAACGACTGCGAACCAATTAAAAATGTAAGCGTATCGCCTATCTCAACATCTAAACGCTCAAGCATCGACTCCTCTACTGAAGCCTCAGCCATCGCATTTTCACCAAACCACGTGCCTTGTGTTACTTCATTTTGATCAGGCACATCTTTAAGCCATGTAAGATTTAGCTCACGACCAATACCTGCACGTGCTTCTTCGTCTTTTTTCTCGTTGTCTTGCAGCGATACAGAACGTGCTACCAACTCGCCGTTTACCGCATTTACACGTCCACGAATAGTCGGATAAAACTCTGATACCTGAATATCTTTTTGTGCTAAATATTCATTAATTGGCTCAAGCTCATTTTGCGTAATATTAACTAAAAACGCATTAGGCGCATCGTTTGGTAGTTGCGACTGCCAATCAGATATCATCTCGTTTTTAAGTACCACTAAAAACAGCAGTAATTTAATCGCTAACGAAAAACTAATTAACTGTACCGCGTTCACATTGGCACGCTTTTGAATAGACGCAATTGCAAGCGACCAACTGTTACCTGGCTTTAATCCTAGTTTTCGACCACCACCAAATATTAATTTAGATACTAAAAACAGCACACCAATTAGCGCAAGTGTTGATATAAACAAAATAAGCGTTATTTTTATGTTGTTGCTAAATAACCACATTAATAAAAACACGGTTAGCGCACTCATACCTAAATGCACACGACTTACTGCCAACTTGTCACCTAAGTTACGGCGCAGTACTCTAAGCGGCGGAATATCAAATAAATCAAATAATGGTTTAATAGAAAACATAACAGCACAAATTACGCCGGTGCTTATAGCCACCAGCCAAGGTTTAAAGCCACCTAAGGGTAACTCTGTGCCCATACTTTTTGATAAGTAACTTGTTGCTATTTCTTGCAAACCATAACCAATTAACAGCCCTATACTTACCGCCATTGCACATACAAGCAATAAATGCAGCATGTATATTTTGCGGATCATTGAGCGGCTACCGCCGAGCGTTTTCATCATCGCTACTGGGTCGTATTGGCGTTCACAATAACGTTTTGCTGAAACAGCTATAGCCACTGCAGCCAAAATAATACCTAATAGGCCGGCAAGTAATAAAAAGCTCTCTGCGCGGTTTAAACTGTTTGAAATGGGTGATTGGCGGTCTTTAACGCCATACCATTGTTGGTTTTCTTTCATTTGTGGTTTAAGCCACTCGTAAAAGCTATTTATGTCGGCCTCACTACCTGCATAAAGTTGGCGGTAATAAACACGACTACCTGGCTGCACAACTTCGGTTTTTGCCACATCGTCAATATTAATAAGCACACGACGGCTGCTTGAAAATACATTAAATGGCGCGTCTGGCTCTTCTACAATAACTTTTGAAACATTAAATAATGCAGCGCCAAGCTCTACTTGCGCGCCTATATCAATATTTAAACTGTAAAATACCGATTCACTTAGCCACACATTACCTGGATTTGGACCACCGTTTGCAATAACCGTTTCGCCTAGTAATGTGTTTTTTACTTTTAGCTGCCCCTTTAACGGGTATGCATCTGACGCTGCTTTCACCGAGCTAAATTGCATTTCGTCATTAGCAAATAACATGGTGTCAAAGTACACCATTTGCGCAGTTTGTAAGTTTTGACTTTTGGCTTGCTCAATAAAAGCGGTGTCAATGGCATGGCTGCTAGCCAATACTCGGTCGGCGGCAATAAACGCACTGCTTTTTTGTGCAATGCTTTGTGCTATTCGATCTGTCACCATAGACAAGGTAAGTACAGTTAATACCGCTAAAGCAATAGCTGCGCTAATTACCGTTAGCTCACCTCTTCGAAATTCTCGCGCAAATAATTTAAGCGCTAATTTAGCCCACATCTGCAACGTCCTCTACTTCACTTTTAACAAGCAACCCTGCTTCTATTTGGATAATATGCTCACATTTTTGTGCAAGCCCTTCATCGTGAGTAACTAAAATAAGCGTAGTGCCATGTTGAGTATTTAAATCAAATAATAAGGATTCAATCATTTTACCATTTTTGCTGTCTAAGTTAGCCGAAGGCTCATCAGCAAATAGTATTTTAGGTGTACCAATAAATGCTCGCGCAATAGCAACACGTTGCTGTTCACCGCCAGAGAGTTGCGACGGGTAATGATCAATTCGATGGCTCAAGCCTACTTTTTCAAGCAAAGCAATTGCTTGCTCTTTTGCATCACTTTCGCCAGCAAGCTCTGCTGGCAGCATAACGTTTTCAAGCGCCGTTAAGCTTTGTACTAACATGAACGATTGAAACACAAATCCAATTTTAGCCGCGCGCAGTGCAGCACGCTCTTCTTCATCTAAATTGTGTAATGGCTCACCATCTAAAAACACCTCTCCGCTGCTTGCGGTATCCAGCCCTGCTAATAAACTGAGTAACGTAGATTTACCAGAGCCTGACGTACCAACTATAGCAACAGACTCACCATGCTTGACATTAAAGCTGATGTCGCTGAGGATGGGCAACTCACCTTCAAAGGTAGAGACCACTTTAGACAAACCATTTACCTGAATTATATTTAATTGAGAAAGCGCTGACATATGACTCATTCAATCCTTCGTTTTGTATTCATTTTATTTTTAGTTATCAAGCCACTGAGCGCAGCAGCCGACAACACGATTTTAATACTCGGTGACAGTTTAAGTGCAGCCTACGGACTTAAACAAGAACAAGGCTGGGTCAAATTGTTACAAGATAAATACGATGCAGAGCAAAGTAATATCGAATTAATAAATGCCAGTATTAGTGGCGAAACTTCCGGTGGAGCCCTGCGCCGCCTCGATGCTTTGCTTGAGCAATACGAACCTACTCATGTACTTATAGAGCTTGGCGCTAACGACGGTTTACGTGGTTTCCCAGTTAAAAAAATGCAAACTAACTTAACGTCTCTTATTCAAAAAAGCCAAGCAGCTAATGCGATGACCGCCTTAATGGAGGTTTACATTCCCCCTAATTACGGCCCGCGTTACAGTAAAATGTTTACTGACACTTTTTCGCGCGTTAGCGAAGAAACAAATGCGCATTTAATGAACTTTTTTATGCTCGATGTTGCTGGTCAGCCTGAGCTAATGCAAAACGATAGTTTACACCCTAACAAAAAAGCTCAGCCATTAATACGCGATGAGATGTATGACTCGATCAAAAAGTGGTTAAATAAAGACTAGCCAATTAGTACACCACAAGAGTGCCTTTTTAGGTCTATTGCGTAATAAACACTCAAACAAACAATCGCTTATTGATTTTTAAAAAAATACACGTACTATTGCATACAAATCGGTATGTGGCGCAGCTTGGTAGCGCACTGTCATGGGGTGGCAGGGGTCGAGAGTTCGAATCTCTCCATACCGACCAATTAATAACATCTTAGATTTAAATTTAATTCCGAGCCTTCAATTCATCCGTAAAATAATACTTCCAACGTTAATTGATATCACGAGTGTCTAGGTGTAAGGTTAAATTCAAATCTAAATTTATTTGAGGTGGTAAAATGAGTAGAAATAAGAAAAAAATCACAAAAAGTATGATTTTAAGATCTGTTGCTAGCTCTACTGCCATCGAAACTGGAGAAACAGTTAAAACAATAGAGAAAAAACTAAAAGCAAATAAACTTAAATATAAGTCTCTTTCACTCGCTATTTAATTATATCTCTCACAAGCCTTTCAATATGTTGGTAATCTCTGGTTACACCCGCTTGAATTGACTTGAAATAAAAGCCTTTATGCTCGTCCCACAAGCTATAATCAAGCGTTCCTTTACCAGCTTTACTACACAAAAAGTCCATTAATAAACGGCTTATCCTACCGTTACCTTCACGAAATGGATGAATTAAAATAAACTCAACATGGCTCTGCGCTATAAATGACACAAGCTCTTCATCTGTCATTTCTGGTAAATTATTAAATCGAGATAAATACTCACCTTCAAATAACCTAATATTTTTCTCAATTTGTAAAGGCGACATAAACTGAAATCCGCCCTTGCCCATATCAATACTTCTTATTTTACCTGCCCATTCGTATACATTACCTAGCCACTGCCTGTGCCAATTAGCAATATTTTGAAAAGAAAAAGTAACACTTTCTGAGTCAACCGTTGTAAAAATATTTTCATATAGCTTAATTAAAAGAACGGCTTCAACAGAATCACTTTCGTATTTAGACATTTTATTGAACCAGTAAAATAATGAGTGTAAAAGTGCGTACCAACCAATGCAAGTAACCTTTAGCCTTTCCCATTTTATATAAGTCAAAACTATGTAAATCACTGAATATGAAAGTCCAGAACACTACGTCGTATCCAAGCTCCCTAAAGAGAACTCAAACCCAACCAGTGTATCGGTAAACCACATCACCCAAATAGTAAGCAAAAACATCAGCTGCGAATTTACAAACAAACTCGACAAACTAGGCCTTTAAACCAGAAGAGCGCCCAACTTATCCGTAAACCTAAGTTAAACCACTAACGAACGAATAAGGCACATGGCCCACAAACACTAAACCCATAAAAAAACCCGCTTAATTCGCGGGTTTTATCACTTTAAAATTATTAGGCTTCTTTCTGTTGGTAAATAGAAGTTACCTTCATTATCGTAATGATGATACAAATCCACGATATTGATACTATCCCCCTGATCAAACCATTGAAAATGAAGCACCCAATCAGAGGTTTTATACTTACTATGATTTTGCTCATACTCAGGGATACCAATATGGTAATGCCATAGATGATTGTTTAAAGCAAAATTATAATCATCTTGATCCATATAGTTACCACTAAAAGAGCTAGAAATCTTGCCTTCGTAATGGCTAAAATCACCTAACCCATGCTCAGTAAAAACATCTGTAAAATCGAGAACTTTGTTTTGCTGGTCTTCGGGGAAATATTGAAATTGATTAGCGAAGTCGTCACTAAACGTCCATGTATACGTCAATACTACTTCGCTCTTGATAAGATCAATTGTCTAACTTGTTCACGAGATAAACCAGCAGGCACAGTATTTACCTTACCAGTAATGGCTTTTTCCATCCTTTCTCTATTGAACACTTTGTTTTCTTGTTTATGCTTATGTTGTACTTTAGCTAACATATGACGCTCCTCAAATACCAAAAAGGCACTATTGCGATCTTAGGATATAGCGTTTGTTATGTCTAGCGTTATTTTTAAGCAACAATTAGAGAATATCTAACTTTCACTTTAATAAAGGTTAAAAAATGGCTTATCTATTTACATACACTGAAACAGTAAAACCAAAATCTAAAGACTCATGGATCACCAATGAACAGCAAGAAATATTTGAAATAACACGCTTTTACGATGAAATGGAGGCACTGGAATACCTTGATGGTGTAATAGAAGGTAATGGCCTTACAACTGAGTTAATGAGTGTTACAGATATGGGTCGCAAAGAATCGCCCGTACAACTCATTGTATTTGATTACGACCCCATGATTGAAGCACTAGAAAATTGGCATGATCTAACAGACGAAAATACAGACTAGATATGTGCTTAGCCTACTCATCAACTTAACAGTAGGCTATTTAGCTTCTTTAACATCCATTAACTTAGACTGCGCTAAAACAGCTTCCTGATATTCAAGATCTATTTTTTTTGTACAAATCCCCATATCTTGTGCCTCTTTTCGCCGATTAGCTAGACGTTTAATTCTTTTTTCCAACTTGCTATCAGCTCTCATATGTCCAGGGCTTTGAATATCAAATAAAGCAAAAAACCAATCGCCTGCATAAACAAGTGGTGTAATTACCAAAGGAGTACATATTGTTAATACTTCCAAATAGGCAGAACCGGAAAAGCAATGTTGGATGATTGCTAATACCCCAGTATTAGCACCCGCTATAAGTGAACCTAAGAGTTTCTTATTATCTTTCATATGAACTCCCAGTATTCAATAGCTTTTTAACTATCTCTTCATCATCATCAAGATCTATTTTAACGATACGAGTGTTACCACTTTCATCAGTTATTTCTATCTTCAAATATTTAGGAGGAAAAAGTTTAGCTGTTACCCATCTACCCATGTTGTAAAACACATACCCGCAGTAAGGTAGACATAATAAAATGCCTACCATCGCGATTAATTGTATATATGTTTCAGTTTCACTCATTATCTTTTATGATCTTCGCTTCTGGTCTAGTTCTATGACGTAAAATACGTTTTATTTCTTTGCTATAAATTGGGCTATTACCTGTTCTGTGCTTTTTAGTCGTCTTAATAATAGCGCTGAATAAATCATCTTTTACAAAGTTTTGTTCATTACCTTTAATTCTAGCTAAAAATCCTTCATCTGACATTTTAGCTGTTACCACATCACCATCAGGCAATCGTACTTGCCACCCACTCGAACCTTCAAAGTTAATTTTTACAAATCGAATATCTTTAGTTTCTTCGGTTTCAGTAATTTCATCTACTACAGTTTTAGCCGGCGTTTTGAAATTTTGAACATCATCGCTCTCATAAGTCAATTCATTACCATCTTGATCGGTAATCTTAAATTTAGCGTCTGTAGTGCCTTCCAAAGGTGCTTTAATAACTGTATCTAAGTCTTTGCGAAGCTCTCTATTTAATACTAATTTAGCGACATCATCGTCTAATTCCAATGATTCATCATCACTAAAATGTAGTTTTGTTTTCCCTGATTCGGTCTTTTCTGTCAGCTTAATTGTACGTGATTTAATCTGGGCAATTGCACCTAGTACTGTCATTGAACTAATTGTTGCACCACCTGCAAAACCTAAAAGAGTTAATGGGTTTATGCCAGCTGCATTAAGATACGTTACAAATTCAACAACAAACGACCCTTCAGAATGAGCTTTTACATCCAGCTCTAAGTCTGATTCTTCACCATTCAATGATTTGTCGGCATTTTTAAGCGCTTTTGATGTACTGATAATTGCGGCGCCAAGTTTTTCAGCGTCAATGGTATGATCTTTGGTTTCTGACGTATCGTAAGATATTTCAAACACGTACTTTGTTTTATTATTATTCTTATCCAAAATTGCGCCTCAAGGTGATAAACAGACGCGGCATTATAGAGTAAAAATAACTAAATACTACACGTCCGTATGTAATAACTTTTGAACAATATATAATTATTAATGCTGCAATACAAGCAATCACTCTATACGTTATGTGCAAATTAAGCACAAGGTTTATGTAGCCTAATACTTCTGGTAATCACACATTCTAAGCAATACCTTTTTCAAACAACCTAGGAAATATTAACCTTAACGTCATTAAGCTTCATACACATCAAACCAACAATACGATGTACTTTGCTTATTTGACTAGTATTTCAACTAAAAAATTTTTACTATGATTAATAGTTACATAAAAACTCTCATGGATATAAATGAACACCTTTAATAATTTACTAAAAATACACCAAGACTCAGAAGAGATAGATTTTGATGTAATTTGGAAAGAGGGCACATTTGTATTCGACTCAAATGTACTTCTAGATTTGTACAGACTGCCTGAGTCTGCAAGTGCAGACTTAATAAAGGTACTTAACTCAAAAAATTTTAATCCACGAGTTTGGATTGGTTTTCAAGTGATATTGGAGTTTCTTAATAATAGACACTCTACAATAGGTGATCAAAAAGGAAGGTTTAATGAAGTTAAAAAGTTAGTTGGTGATGCTCTAGTGAAGTTTGATGAAGCTATAGCCGATTTAAAAACCTCACTTAAAAAACTCAAACTTAACGAGAGGCACTCAGTTATAGAACCAGATAAATTTATAACTGATGAAAATATCACTAAAAGTAAGACTTTTTTACAAGAATTTATAAATGAACTTAACGACTTAGAAATAAAACATCCCGATGTACATCAAAAAGATAAATTCAAAGATGTTGTTCTCAATATTTTTGAAGGAAAAATAGGTGAAGCTTTTACTAAAGATGAGCTTAATGATATTTATAAAACAGCCGAGGACCGTTATCAAAAAAAAATCCCACCAGGATACCTAGATTTTAAAAAAGATGGTTCTTACTTCGTTGGCGAACTAGAATTCATTAGAAAGTACGGTGACTTGTTGCTATGGAAAGAAATAATAAAAAAAGCTGAATCTGATGGTATTGAACATCTGGTCTTAGTTACCGGGGATGTGAAGGAAGATTGGTGGCTAAAAAAACGAGGTAAAAACTTAAACGCCAGACTAGAACTACTAAATGAGATCTACTCTAGTTTACCGAATCTAAAGTCTTTTTATTTATACGACACATCAAGTTTTTTGAAAAATGCAAAGTCGCAGCTAAATTTAGATATTAGTGAAGAAACTATAGAGCAAGCTAATGAATTAGTAAGTGAAAATAGTATATTAAAAAGAGACTCTAAACATTCAGTAAACCTATACAAAGTAATAGACTCTACTAAAGACTTCTTTGACACCTTAAAAACATCTATACATCCTGCTATTAAGACAATTCCTCATATGAATTCAGATGAAAATATTATTTGTGCAGCTTTCGCTGAAATTTTCCAAAACGTTGAAGAGCATAGTTCAGACAGAAAATTGACCATAATGCCTTCAGAAGACCTACTTTATATTAATATTAATTTTACTAATAATGTAGATAAAGGTGCAGAAGAATATTTTACAAAAAACAGATTAGATGAAAAGGTTGAAATAGCTATGGAAGGCTGCACACACTATCGAGGTTTTGGTTTACCGAAAGTAAGAAGTAGCCTTTTAAAGTATGGAATACGCACAAACTATCAATTTGAAAACAATGAATTTTCATTACAGCTAAGATTCCCAAAAGCGATTTGCTACCAACAGTAAAATCCCTTTAAACAGATGCCAATATGAACATCTATTTATATTGGCTTCACTGACATTTTGAAAACTCAGCACACGGTCTATGTAGCCTAATACTCCTTGTTACCACTCCTTCCAAGCAGAAGCCATCTTCCGGTGATACATAAACAGGTGCATATTCATCTGATGCAGACATCAGCAAACGCTTTTCTTTATGTATTATTTTACAAACAAAGCTACCATTGTAAGTAGCAACTACTACGTCACCTGTACTTACATTTACTGCACGATCGACAATTAACAATTGTCGCCATCGAATACCCCTCCCCCCTGCATAGACTGCCCTGATGCAACCCCCATAAAAGTAGCATCTGGATGCTTGATAAGTAACTGGTCTAAAGACAACTCTAGCTCCTTATATTTCGTTGCAGCCGATTCAAAACCAGTAATACCTGCCTCAATATAAATAAGAATAACGAACAGACACACACCAAAATAAAATGTTGTGTATTTATACAGTGCAAATCTAGTTGGCGACTTTGGAAAGATAAAGTGTCTTGCTAAGGAAAGTGAGGGTTTTGGTTAAGATTTTCTAATGGGCTGTTTATATTGATATTTATTGATAACTTAAATACTCAATTTGTAACAAGTATCCTAACCGCTTGATTTTATTTAATTTTGAAAATAATAAAAATTTCAAAATTAACTGTATATAAATCCAGTAACTTTAGTTTATAGTATATAAATTACAACAACTTAACCAATTATAGCGCCACATCATGGGGTGGCAGGGGTCGAGAGTTCGAATCTCTCCATACCGACCATTTAATTCTCCCTATATCAATAAGTTAAACTTCTCTTCAAAATATAGCCAAAACTCATCTGTTTTGATTCTACAATTTATCTGTATCATTATCTTATTTATCTAAGCGCACTTAATAAAACAGAGTTTAGCTGGCAAGTTTTGTAGTTTTTGAGGTGGGTTGTACTTAATTGTTATTAACTTGAAGTGGGCTTTGTAGAATCTATATGAAGGCAATTTATTAAAGTACTAGTGCTTGCGCCCTACACCATTTCGTACCATGTCTTGCCCTGTTTGGAATACGTCTTCTGTAATCATGCGTGCTAAAAGTAGCTTTTGATTATCGTCAAACACAGCAACAAAACGGCTGCCATCTTTGTTATTAGTAGCCATGCCAACACCGGCAACACCTTTAAGTCCAAGACCACCGTTTTCTACATTTAATAAAAAGCTTTCTAATTCGGCTAGACTAGAAATTACATCATTTTCTTTATTCATTTTAATACTCTTTTAGTAAGGCTTTTAAATCATTATGGTGGCTATTTTATAGAGAAGAGCCAAAAACTTAAACCCTTGGCTCAGGTTAGTCACTAAATCGACTTTATAGCTAATTCTAAATTGCTTAGCGCACAACCAAACTCTTTTGCATTGATGCGATGATACTGTGTGTCACTCGTTGCTGTGAGGCTAATTATAAACTCGTCTTGTTGGGCTACCGCACTTTGCTCTTGGCTTAGGCACATAGCTTGAGTTAGTGAGCGCAGTTTTGAATTTGTTAAAATTGCACCAAAACGCTGCACAGGCAGTGGAGGTATTTTTATAGCAGGTAACGCTTGGCTTATAGTGCGACCACTTAGAGTAAACGTGTTATTGGTAATATCAATTACACTGCCTGTAGGCCAGTAGGAGTAGCTATAACTTTTACTATTTGGTTGGGCTTTACCTTGGTTAGCTAAATGCACTACACCACTTTTGCCTATTACGGTTATTAAACTACCTTCTGGTGATTTAATAACAACCAAAGCCGTATTTTCATCAATACCAAAACCATGTTGAATCTCTGTTTTAGTATTTTTGACTTCGTTTTTATTTAACGCTGCTGCAAGCCTAAATGTACGGTTTTGTTCGCTAAATTGAGTATCTAGTACACCAAGGTTAAAACTGCCCAGTCCACCAGCATTAGCGTTAGTTTCACTTTTACGAAGTGCCTCAAGGCTTGTCGTATTTGTAAGCATGCCCGTCACTTTACTTTGGATTGCAGCACCGGCTCCTTCACCTACAATTACTGGGCGAGTTTGCAATGCTTGCGTCCACGGGTATGGGTTATTGTTTTGATCAAATAATATCTTGTGTGTTAAAGCCGCATCACCATCATTAAACATAACGCCGGTACTGCTTTTAATAAGTGAAACAAGTGCATTAGTGCCACTTTTACATAAAGCGTATTCGGCCTTTGTGCGCTCGGGATAAATTGCTTCACGGTTATACACATTCATTAATGTATTTCTGAGCGCTGGTAATTTATCGCACGAGTTACTCGTAATCGCTTTAGCAAGCGCGGGCGTTAGTGCTAACCATTGAGTGCTTATATTTGATTGCTCTAAAAGATTCTGTGCTACATCTGCCGACTCATAAGGGTCGCGGCTCGATGCCGTAATAGCAAGCATTGTAGGTTTTGCGTTATTAACTTTTAAACTGCCCGACACAAATTGTAAAATATTATTAGTCGCGCTCTCGTTATTGAGTTCAGTGTTTACTTGTTCTTTTAAACGCTCGCCATCATTATCTAATTGATGCGTTTCTAACATATCAAACAAAAAATCGAACTCTTGATCTGTCAAACGACTTAGCTCTTCGTTATTTATATCACGCCATAGCCAAAGCAATTCAGCTTTAGTCATTGGTGAAGTACTTTTAGGATGTAATGCGGTCAACGAGTTAAACGTTTCCAACTTAGTTACGCTGTTATTATTGGGCCAGCGTGAGTTAATTTGATTAATTTTAGCGCTTGTGATTGTAAATAAACGATGCTTTTTACCTAGAATTTTCGTGTTATTTTTACAACTTTTTAAATTCGAACTAGAGCATACCGAAAATGTGCTACCGGCTAAAACCAACGTTTGGCTTTGCTCTTTACAAGCTAAGTTTGTTGAAAGTACAACCATTAAAAATATGGCAAAAGATTGTGTTAATTGCAGTTTTTGGCAAAACAAAAATACGTATTTCATAATATAAACTCTAAGGCCTGCTGACCTTTCAGGATTAAAATTTGTTCTATCTAGGGGCGGTTTAATCGCAGTACGATATTTTTAGCCTCGTAGGAGTAAGTACTTAACCTGAACTCTGGATAATAAATCTATCTCGAGCAGCTATTTTCAGCGCTAACTGCGTTGAATTTGCTAAAAGTCTCTGGCTAGAGAAAATAAATTAAAATATCAAAAGCATTCAATACGTTAGTAAATCACTTAACCAGATTTTAGGTTAATTTATATAGTAATGGTTAGTAAATTGAGCCGTTCAGTTAAATCTAAAACATTAACTCAATAAAGTAGTCGCCAATTACTACCGGAATTAAAAGACTTGTTTTTCATTATTTTTAGCAGCTATAAATTTTGTTCCGTGTTTATTTATATGAGCCTCATAATTTTTAACCGTAATAGGTTGTGCAAAATAAAAACCTTGGAACTCTTTACAACCCATTTCCGCCATAATAGCAACTTGTTCTTGCGTTTCAACACCTTCGGCAACACATTTTATATCTAATTCTTCGCACATAACGAGTATCGCTTTTACTAAACTCTTTTGACGTGAAGAATGAGTAATTTGACTGATAAGAGAACGGTCGAGTTTGAGCTTATTTATAGGATAATGGGCAAGACGAGCAATATTTGAGTATCCGACCCCAAAATCGTCAACTGATATTATAAAACCCCACGATTGCAATGTTTGCATTAGCTTTAATGAATGGCCTTGATTTGCTTCAAGTGAGGTCTCAGTAAGCTCTAACTCTATTTGCTGCGGCTTTACGTTAAAATCAGCTAAAGATTTTACTAGTTTTGAAATAAAGTCAGGCTGGCTGAAATCAATTAAAGATATATTTATTGCTATAGGCACACTTGGCATATCTACTGTAGACCACTGAGCAATTTGAGCACACACTTTTTGAATAATCAAATCAGTTAACCTACTGATCATTCTGTACTCTTCTGCAATAGGTATAAATACAACTGGTGATACGTTGCCAAGTATTGAACTATGCCACCTCGTGAGTGCTTCGAGCCCTATGCACTCTCCTTTAGCATTCACTTTTGGTTGGTAGTACACCGATAAATCACCTTGTTGAAGCGCTTCATCGAGCAACATTGATATTTCGTATTTTTCTATAAATGCTTGTGATTGTTCTTCACTATAGCTGCAAATAGGAGAATTACTGTTTGCTAATTTAAGTGCTTCGCAGGCATTTGTTAACACTTCAGCACTACTTTTCCCATGATTTGGGTAGCGCGCAAAACCAAATAAAAAAGTTTGCTGACACTTATTTCCAAGTACATTATATGTTTCGTCTAACGTGTTTTTTATATTTACCAAAAGTTTATCTTTTAGTTCGTTTGCCGAATGTGTTCCAACAATAAAAGCCAGTTTCCCCACTCCTACATGCGCACACAACAAAGGGCCTTCTGGCATCTTTTTTAAACGCTTAAATGCACTAATTAGCAAAGCTTGTGAATCAATTTTAGTAAACTTTAAATTTAAATACTCACTATTAGCCGTTTGTGTAACAACAATATAAAAGCCTTTGTGATATTTAATGGTTAATCTGTTGCACTGTGTTTCAAACCATCCTCTATTTGGTAGCTTTGTTTGTGGATCTCTAAAGCGTAAGCGCTTGTTTTCTTGCTCCATTATAGTTAAGTTTTGTTTGATTAACTGTTCTTGAGTACAATCATAAAAATCATAAACACGATAATTAGCACTCATTACGTGCTGGTAGTTAGTCCGAAAAAAACTGTTTTTGTGTTTAACAATTTGATCTTGAGCATCAAGCTCATCAACATCAAGCGAAGGTAATAAATTGAATAGTTTAACGCCATGTTCTTTTAAATGTTTTTTAATATCAAACATATCAATAGCATGTTGATTAAAATCTGTAATCACAAAATTTTCATCTACAATAATCTTCGCTTTGTTTGATTCAGTAAAAAGAGCCCTGTAAAGATCGTTTTTATCTTTGAGGTAAGTATTAGCGCTCTTCATACTTTTATTTAAGCGTTTTGCCGCAACAATAGTGCGAGCAAAAGCAAGTGGAATACAAACATTTAAAGATAAAAATATAAGGCTTGTAATATACAGCTTTTCATCAGAAAGTTTAGTTGAGACACCAGATAAAGAAGATAGATTTATGTCGTTAACTATAATATAAAAAGGAATTATATTTAACACAGCATAAAAAATGGCCGTTCTGCACCCTATTAACATTAGTGCGATTAAAGGGCACGAAAACATATATATCGAGCCAATTTTTGCCAGCTCTAAATCGGTCACGAATAAGTTAATACACAGACTTGCTGCAACTATAGAGAGCAGCAGTGCATGCGCACAAAATATATAATACCTTTTGCTTGCTGCTAATAATAAGGTCGTTATAAAAAAGAAACTAACGCTTAGTCCGACAAAGTATAAAATATTAAATTCGGCAGCTTGTTTAGATTTATGAAGCGATATAGCTAGGCATAATAAAATACCGGTTGCAAAAATAATACGTAAAGCACTCACACGCCAATTAGGTATTTGCCCTGTTGGTAAATGATGGTCTTCAAGCAAAAAAAATCGACTGAAAAAGTGCATGGTAATCAATAATGAGACTCAGGTAGCGTCAATTAAACATTGATACTAAATAAAAGCAATAAAATACGACTAATTACAATCTAAGTACTACTTTAAGATTAATTTAAATAGGCTATTCATGTAACAGTTAGCTTTCGAGTGTTTTTACAGCTGTCTTCTGTGAGCTCAAAGCCACTGCATCCTAAAAATTCACCATGCTTAGATTTGCGTTTCCGCATTTCACGCCCACATTTTTCACAAATTGGATGCTGTGTTTTACATTCTATATTTACACATTGTGAATACGTGCTTTTATCAACCGATGGGCTACTACAACTTTTACACACTCGTAGTTTAGTTTCGCAAATTTGCGTGTTAGTACAGCTATAATAATTACCATACTGACCCGTTTTTGGCACAATTAATCCGTCGCTGCATGTATTACACTCTCTTTGCTTTAGTTGCGACTTGTTAAACAACGTTGAAGCGATTTGAATAGGATAATCGTCATTTACTAGTTCTTTTACAAACGCTGAGCATGCATAAGGGTCTGCAATTAAGTACGCTTTATGTTTAGCACGTGTAATGCCTACATAAAGCAAACGCCTTTCCTCTGAGTGAGTGAATTCATCTTGCTCTGGTAATAACGACTCCACCAGCACGTTATTTTGATTATCGCTAGGAAAGCCTAATTTACCTTGTTCAAAACCAATAATAATACAGTAATCGGCTTCAAGCCCTTTAGCACTATGTAATGTCCAAAAATAAAGAGAGTTTGTATGCTTTTTATCTTTTAAATGCTGCTGTACGCTATTTAACATGTATCGGTATCGACTAAGTATGGCAATGCTCGCTGATGCATCGTTTTTTTGAATCCTGCTTATGCTCTGCTGCACTTTTATTTCTATCGATTTAGTACCTTGGTATAAATCGTCTAATAAAATAACGTGTGGTGTAGTTACTTGTGTATGTGTGCTGATCAGCTTTTTATATTGCTCAGGGTTTTGCATTACAAAACGCCCTGCTACATCGCTAATACTGTTGTTATATCTAAATGTTTTTTGCAACATAGTAAGTGAGTGGCCACCCACCAGCTCATTAAAACGCGTTGTAAACGCTAAATTACCACCCGAAAAACGATAAATTGCCTGCCAATCATCACCTACGGCAGTAAAACGTACACTTTTGCCCTTGTTAATAAGTGTGTTTAAAAAGGCCATACGCGCACCTGATATATCTTGAAACTCATCAACTAAAATATGGCTCCAAGGCACACTAAATTCACCTTTTTTTACAGCCTTTGTTGCATGAATAATCATATCGTCAAAATCAATGGCGTTTTGCGTATGTAGCTCTTGCATATAAGCATTATGTATAGCTATAAGCATTGCGGCATAACGTTGATGGTTTTTGAGTCCACTTTGTTTTATACGTTGTTTTATTTGCGTATTAGTGAGCTGCTCAGCTCTTATGGCTTGCAAGCACTTTAAGTATTTTTCAACCCCTTGTTGTAACAGCCCTGAGTTATTTAACGTGCTAAATACTTCATCGTCATATAAAGGTACAAGCGCCACACTATGTTGCTTTAAAAGTTTACTTAAGCGCTGCTCTAACTTGCCTTCGAACCAATTGTAGTGAAAAGTCTCAAGTAAAATAGTGTTATTATTTTTATGCAGTTTTCGCTTAAAAGCTATTTGCTCGTGATAGCGTTTTTTATTTATATCGGCGCGTGTATTACCTTGCCTATCAATATCAAAGTGCTCTAGATAAATATTGTATTTTGATAAGTGAAAATCGGGATTATATTGCACATTTACGGTTGTTTTTTCACCTAATAAACTCTGCTTTTTTTTATAGCTTGGCTCGTACTTGTGATCAACCGAATGTAAATATAACCAATTTGAAATAAGTAGCTCTTGATAGCTTTTAACTTTATGCCCTGCAAGGCTTCTATATTCGTTATCTCTTACATAGCGCTCATACTCAGCACTGCTTTTAAAACTAAAAATATCGACTGGTTCGTGAAGTAAATCAACAACGTTTTTCAAAAATGTAGAGTCGGTCTGCATTTGCTTATAAAGCCATGCGGTTAACCATGTTTTTTGCTGTATTTCATCGGTTGCAAATGTAGAAAGCTTCGTTGATTTTTTCGCGTCTTGTAATAGCTTTAATCCTAGTGCATGAAACGTTAAAATGGCAGGTGGTTTAATACTTAAATTGGCGTGTGCTGCACGTTTAATAAAGCGCTCTTTTAATTCCTGTGCAGCCGTTTTATTGTAAGCAAGTACCAATACCTGCTCTGGCAGTGCTATTCCACGTGCGATTAAATCAAGCGATTTGGCAACCATAACTGAGGTTTTTCCTGTGCCGGCTGCTGCAAGTACTAGATTTTTATCGTTATCGCGTATAACCGCTAAACGCTGCTCTGTAGTGAGCGGGTTAGACTCAACATTATTATAAAAGTTATCTCTTAGGGTAAGCTGCTTTTGTTCATATTTATGGCGTAATTGCGCTACAGCGTCTGCTGTTTTTGGTGTACTACTTAAAATACTTAAAAATTTTACGCTAATAGGCGATAAATGCTGTTGCCACACGGTTTGATTATGTGCGTAATTTTTACTTAAAGAAAAAACAGCTTTATTTAAGATTTCAATGGAACTGTCGCGTAAAAATTCATCAAGGGCATAACGCTTTAAAAGTGTTTTCGCATTGTTCACTTTTTGTTCTAACGTATTTGAAAAATATTTATTTAACGCTTTATTAAGCACATCTGCTTCGGCTTTTTTTAAAAAACTAACGCATGTGTTATTAGGATCACATAAATAAATTTTTGCGCTAAACAAGCTATTTTGCAGCACAGAAAAGTTACTGAAATCACTTAATAAAAATTGCTGTTTAGTCATATCTCTAAAGTGGACAACAAGCACGTCTTGCTCAATACTTACCCACTTAATACGGGTAAAAAAACGACCTAACCAACTTGGTGTGGCAACATACTGCACCATAATACTCAATACAAAAGCAGACTATAAACTAATTGTAACATACTCTTTTATAATAAATTTACTCACAATACTGGCCGTTATTTTACTAAAAATAAAACAACACTGCCTACTAAGATCTTTTATTTAAAATTTACTTTACAGTTGTTAACAATTTTAAACATCTAAAAGTACTTTCTTGTGTAACAATACGCTCACAAATAAAGGAGCTAACATGTTTAAAAAAAGCTTTCCCCTCGTGGGCATCATATTAATGCTGTGTGCTTGCACATCAGAAACAGCATCAGATCTAATTAAAACGAAAGGTATTTGGGCGGGTTTTGAGCTTTTGTCTGACGGAAGTCGTACTCGTATTAATGCAGAGCTAAATGCAGGTGATATGAATGGGTCTAACATCGTATTAAGCGATAGCGACACATTACAAGTAATCGTGCGAGGCACAGCTGTTGAACTTAGTAAAGATACAGATTTTTTAGATGTAGATTACCAAGCCTACATCAACATAACTGATGATAACGAGCCGTTTGATATATTGTTTAACCGTGATGATGAAATAAGCACACGCTCAACTGTTGAACTTCCTCATAACTTTATTATTTTAACACCAAGTAGTGAGCAAAACTTTAGCATAACAAACACAATAACAGTACAACTTGATGGTATGGATACCAATAGCGCCAGCACAATTGAGTTAAGCAGTCGTTGCACCACAAATAATAACTCTACATTAATACAATCTACGTCTTCATCTATTACATCGTCAAGTTATTCATTTAATCTAAATAATTTGATAATGTTTAATGATACGCAAATAGATAAAAGTAAGGCATGCAATTTAACTATTTTGGTTGAGCGGGTTCGCTCTGGTGCTATTTCAGGGGAGTTTGCTAGTCAAAGTTATATTCAAGCTAAACAACAGCGCACAATAAATAATATGACTTTAACGTTTTAATTTGCACGCCAATTTACTCAGCGTTAAGCTACGCCTTTATTAAGTAATTTTACCAATTGTAATTGCCTACTTTTTTATATGGGCTAATAACAATTGATATAAAGGTTTATTATGACTAACAGCACATACCCTATTGGCACACCTGGAAAAAAATGGAATAACAACGATAAAGCCCAGTGGTTAGCACGCCAAAACATTAAACGCAGTTACCAAAATGAAGTAGTAACGCTAATTAATGATCTTAAAAGCACCTTAGATATAGAGCAATACGGCGAGCTTAATTACGCCGCTGGCACTTACCCATTATATATATTAAAAACGCCTAACTTTAATGCTAATAAACCAACAGTTTTAATCACCGGAGGTGTGCATGGCTACGAAACCAGTGGCGTACATGGTGCACTTAGGTTTGCTAAAACATCGGCTATGCAACACTCAAAGCAGTTTAATATTATTGTTGCGCCCTGCATTAGCCCTTGGGGATATGAGACTATAAACCGCTGGAACCCTGATGCTATTGATCCTAACCGCTCATTTTACGAAGGCAGCCCAGCACAAGAGTCAGCAGCTATTATGACGTATGTAAAATCACTCGATATAGACTTAGTTGCTCATATTGATTTACACGAAACAACCGACAGCGATAACAGTGAATTTAGACCCGCACTTGCTGCCCGTGAAGGCACTACAAACACTAATTGGAACATACCTGATGGGTTTTATTTAGTGGCCGATACCAATAAGCCTGAGCCTGAATTTCAAAAAGTAATTATCGAAGATGTGGAAAAGGTCACGCACATTGCCCCGAGCGATGAAAACAACCAGCTAATAGGCGTCCCTCAAGAGCAATTTGGCGTTATTAACTATGCGGCACGTGAGTTAGGTTTGTGTATGGGCTTTACTGACGCGCCCTATGTAACCACAACCGAAGTGTACCCAGATAGCCCAACAGCCACAGATGAAGAATGTATATTAGCTCAAGTGGCCGTTATAACAAGCGCACTCAAATATATAAATGCAAACACATAATAAAAACTACAGATAAAATGCCCAAGAGGAATATCTACTTGGGCATGTTGTTTATGAAATTTTATCAATCTTAGTTTTTATAAAACTGGCTATCTTTAGTTATGGTTATACTGGCGTCTTCTTGCGCTGTTACTACAAATTGTAACTTGCTAACTTTACGCTCAATATCGTAACCATCTGCAGTTACAGTAACGGGGACTCTTTTCATCACACCTGGCTGTATAAGTGTAGAACTTGGACTTGAGAGTGTTGCTTCTGGCAAGCCCTCTATGGCAATGGTGTAATGCAGTGCTTGCTGCGTTTTATTAATAATAGTAAGTGTATAAGGGTTTTCTACCAGGCCCTCGTAGTTCACTCTATAAAGCGCATTCCTATCTCGTAGTACTGAGGCTTCTATTGGTGTGCGTTGTAGCATCCATGCAAACATAGAAATTATTAACAAAGCCGTTAATGCGCCGTATCCTATTAGTTTCAATCTAAATGGATTGGTTTTTTTACCCTCCATTTGTTTTTCACTCGCGTATTTAATTAAGCCTTTTTGATAACCAAATTTCTCCATGGTATCGTCGCAAGCATCAATACATAAGCCACAGTTTATACATTCATATTGTAAGCCATTTCGAATGTCTATTCCTGCAGGGCATACCTCTACACATAAGTTACAGTCTACACAGTCACCTAGGTTAAGCTCTTTTGGATCGGCTTTGCGTTTACGTGGTCCTCGGCTTTCACCGCGCTTGCTATCATAGGTAACAAGCAACGTATCTTTATCAAACATAACAGCCTGAAAACGAGAATATGGGCAAGCAATTGTGCACATTTTTTCGCGTAAAAACCCTGCATTACCGTAGGTGCAAAAAGCGAATAAAAACACCCAAAAGCTCGTAATACCTGACCATTCAAACGTAAGCATTTCCATATACAAACTTTTTGCCGGAATAAAATACGCCATAAATGAGGTGGCGGTTAAAATCGAAATAACAATCCACGCACTGTGCTTCGTTATTTTTTTGCGCCAAGTGCTCAGCGTCCACTGCGATTTATCTAATTTAATACGTTGATTTCGCGTGCCTTCAATGCGTTGCTCCACCCACGAAAACATGAGCATCCATATTGTTTGTGGGCAGGTGTAACCACACCAGACTCGACCAAGCCAATTAGTTACAAAAAATAACGCAAAAGCGCCCACCATAAACAGTAAGGCTAAAATCATAAAATCTTGAGGAAGCAGTGTTAAACCAAAAATAGTAAAGGTTTGCGTTGCCACATCAAGCAGCACAGCTTGTTGTCCGTTATATTGGATCCACGGTATTACAATAAAAGTTAGCATTAACAGCCAACCTAAGTTACGGCGTATACGCTGAAAAAACCCTTTTTGCTCGCGGATATAAATTGGCCCTTCGGTGTTATAGGGCTTAATGATCATGTCTTCTTCTTTAATATCAAACTTCATAGTACTTGCTTCATAATGACGGGTATTAAGCAAGTATTTGCAACTTTCAGACCAAGCTGAAATTTAATTAATGCATTGATATTAAAGAGATTATTTAAATAAATAAAAACTTAATTCGCGACATAAAACGAATAACGCGATATATCACGAATATTTAGTGATCCCTAACTTTCGCATTTTTGAACGTAGCGTACTCTCTGGTAAGCCCAGTTTAACAGCCGCCCCTTTATCACCCGATATTTGCCAGTGCGAGAGCGCTAGTACAGTTGTTATATGCTGCTTTTGGGCTTCATCTAACGTAAGCAAAGGATTAATAACGACTTCACCACCCGCTTGCAAAGGCTGACTTAGCTGAAGTACCGCTTGATTAGATAAAATAGCTTCGCGTTCAAGTACATTTTGCAGCTCTCTAATATTGCCAGGCCAATCGTAAGCTTGCAGCTGCGTAATTACTTTTTTACTTAGCCCTTTTAAGTTTTTCCCGAGCCGCTTATTTAGCTGCGCAATTAAATTAGCGCATAAATAAGGAATATCTTCTTTTCGATCTTTAAGGGCGGGTACTTTTATAGGAAATACATTAAGCCGATAATACAAATCAATTCTAAACGTGCCTTTTTGTACCATTTCCCACAGGTCGCGATTAGTCGCTGCAATCACTCTAATATTTACTTTTAGCGTATTGCTGCCACCCACACGTTCAAACTCTTGTTCTTGCAGAACTCTTAGTAGTTTACTTTGCGCCTCAAGTGGAAGCTCTGCTATTTCATCTAAAAACAAGGTGCCTTTATCAGCAAGTTCAAAACGCCCTTTACGGCGTTCATTTGCACCTGTAAACGCGCCTTTTTCATGGCCAAACAATTCCGATTCTAGCAAACTTGGGGTAAATGCGGCGCAATTTACTTTTATAAAAGCTTGTTCGCTACGTTTGCTTAGCCTATACAAATTACGAGCTACTAACTCTTTACCCGTGCCATTTTCGCCAAGTATAAGCACTGTGCTGTCGGTTTCACTCACCAGTTTTATTTGATCTAACATGGTTTGAAATATATGACTTTGTCCAACTAGCCCTGAGTCTTGCCAATCTTCGTTAAGTTCTGCAATTAAGTAGTTGTTTTCATCTTTTAGCTGCTCACTTAAATGCTTTACTTGCTCAAGTGCCTCTTGCAGTGCATTTTGTGTTTGCTGTTGCAGTGATATGTCGCGAAATACCGCTACAGCACCAATTAACTCATCATTTTGATAAACCGGTGTTGAGGTGTATTGAACTGCAAATGAGCTACCGTCTTTACGCCAAAAAACTTCATTTTTAACTTCACGACGTTTTCCGTCAAACATGGTGCAGTAAATTTGGCATTCATCAGCGGGATAAGGTGTGCCATCAGCATGAGTATGGTGATGATATTGATGTATTTTTTTACCTAATAGTTCCTCAGCGCACCAACCTGTCATGCGCTCAGCGGCAGGATTAACAAACACCGCATTACCCGACAGGTCAAAACCGTATATACCCTCACCGACTGCGTTTAGCAATAATTTAGGATCGTTTAAAAATTGTTTTATCATAAATACACCTCGCGAAATATCGCGAGTATTATGGCAGTTTTATACGCTAAGTGCACTCATTACTTAAAGCGCACTTACGCGTAAATTAAAAAGTTATAAATAGTGCTTAAATAACGTTTTTACATCTATTTTTGCACCTAGCCTTGCGGCTATTAAATAAAGTCCTGCAAGTTTTCGGTGAATAAATAGCGCATCAACGGGCGGTGTATGCCATTGCTGAGATTGCGCACTGAGGGCAAGCCCTGCATTTTTAATATTGAGCGCGAGTTCGCTATTTTTAAAATCAAATTCGCCATTGGCTCTTAGCGGTTCGCACGCCATTAAAAATAAATCAATGACGTTGTTTTTATACTCATCAACCAAGTCATTTTGAAAATAACCGATTTTTGAAGCCGCTTTAAGTACACCTTCTCGGTTGTTTTCGCTACCCGCTTTAAACAATGCTAAGTAACCTTCACTAACCTCGGGTGATATTTCTCGCGTTGCACCAAAATCAAATAAAACAATTTTTTGGGTATTAAGCTGGTAATGAAAGTTGGCAAAGTTAGGGTCGGTTTGAATCAATTTAAATTCAAACATTTCTTTGAAAAACAAATCAATCAGTTGCTCTGCAACAAAGCTTTTTTGACTATCAGGTAGCTCTGTAATGCTCTCAATAGGCTCTGCCTTTATATATTCCATAGTAAGCACTTGTTGTGTGCTGTGCTCAATATATACATTGGGCACTTTAAAGTGTTCGTTCTCTGCTAGCGCACTTTTATAACGTATTAAATATTGCGCTTCTCGCGTGTAATCAGCCTCTGCTAATAACTGTGCTTTGGCTTCACTAATAAGCGGCTTAATATTAAGATCCTTAGGAAGTAATCGAGAAAGTGTTAATAACGAAATTACGTTATCAACATCGCTCACTACACTTTTTGCAATACCGGGGTATTGGATTTTAACAGCAAGCTGATCGCCATTTTCTTTATAAGCTAAATGAACTTGCCCTATAGAAGCTGCGGCAAAAGGCCTTAGCTCAATATGAGAAAAACGCGCTAGCCACTCATCCCCCCATTGCGTTTTTAGCACTTCTACAAGTTGTTTATGCGGCATTGGATTCGCGTCTGAGCGCAGTAAAGCAAGTAACTGAGCCAATTCAGGACTAAGTAAATCACCGGCATCCATTGAGAGCAATTGCCCGAGCTTCATTGCTGCACCACGTAAATGTGATAACTGCATGGCTAGTTTTTCAATGTTTTTAGGTTGTAGTAGTAAGCTTTTATTATTCCAACCTTTACCGTTTAATGCGCTCTTAGCGCCATCAACTAACATGTTGGTAGCAACACCTGTTGCGAGTGAGCCTAATTTTGCAAAGCGAGAGAGTCGAGAGGTGGGCACTGTACGAGGTGCTGCCATAATATTAAAACCTAATTAGCCTGAGAGTCAGGCTAATTAATACGTATATTTTAACCAGCCAGATCTACTTAAAGGTGAGGTACCAACTTAATAGCACCTTTAACTATTTTCATATCGAGTGGAAGTTTACTGAGTAGCATCATTTTAGGGTCATCCATATTTAATGTGTAAACAGGGTTAACCGCTAAAAAGGCATTTATAACATCCATTGCTTGGCTATCTAGTGCGCCTATGTTGCCTTTAAAACCACCGGCATCAACGCTCGAATCGAGCAACTTAATATTACGTAAAAAGACTGCTTTTTTTTCACTGTCGTAAAACGGGCTCCCTTCAATTTGCAGCTTTAAACGCACTGGATATTTAAGTGCAAAAGCATTGATTTCAGCGCTTGAATCTGCACCCAGCACAACAACATCGCGGTTATCTGGGCCAATATTGACACTTAAGTCGTTTACATCAAACTTAACCGGTAAACCCATCAAGCTTATTTTTTCACTTAACTTTGGTAATTGCTTACCCAGTACAGCCTCAACCTCAGCGTTGGTGAATGAATACACTGAAATGCCTTGCGTAGTATTACAGGCAGTTAATAATAGCGCTGCGATAATAACTAAAATTCTCATGAGAACCCTTTTGTTTATGAATTAGTGATACATAAAAAAGCCGCTATTAAAGCGGCTTAGTAAAATAGTAACCAGCACATATTATGCTGGTTTTATTAAGCTGCAAGTGTCGCTTTAAGTCGCGTTAGTGTGTCAGGTTCAACTGAACCGTCACTGAGCGCTAATAACTGTTTTAAATAATAGTTTAAATCAGCATGATCGCCACGATGTTTGTCATCTAGCATGGCTACTTGCTCTGCCATTCTAAGTGACTTATCGGTTGAACTTACGTTCGCTAGTATTTCCATGCGCGTAATAAGCTGCTCGGTATTTAATGCTGTTTTAAGCGGTGCTTGATACTGACTTGGTAATGCTTCATTGTTCTCAAGTGCAGTAATTAATGCATCTAAATTAGCTTGCTCTGATTTACTTGTTAGCAATGCAAGTTTATCGTCAATAGCGGCTAGTAGCTTAGTAACCTTTGGCGCTAACGATCTAAATTGCGTGTACCCTTTCACTTTTGTTTCAAGGTCGTGCAACTGCGCTCTTTGATTAACATCACTCAATGCTGCTTCAAGCTCAGCAAGTTCTGCAACTGCTTGCTTATCTGACTCGTTTTGCTCAAGTTTTTGCTGCTCGAACTCACTGCTACGCTTGGTAAATGTTTCATCGTTAAACTGACGAAACTTTTGCCATAACGCATTTTCAGCTTTCAAACCTGCAAAACCGATAGCTTGCCATTGTTGTTGCATTTGCTTCAACTCTTGGCATGCAGCCGCTAAATCATCACTTTGTGACAATTGCTGCGCTTTTTCTACTAGTTCGTTTTTAAGTGTGGCATTAGTTTTATGAAATGCATTTAACAAAGCCAGTACTTGTTGTTGCTCATTTTTATAACGATCGTTTAGTGTACGGTATGTTTTAGGGTCAACTTTACCCACACTGCGCCACGCTTTATTTAAACGATTGTATTGGCTTTCATATTGCTTCCAATCAAAGTCATCCTCAGCAGTTGGCTGTAAATGGAGCGCATGCATGTCGTTAATAATACTTTCACGTTGTGCTTTTGATGCTTCTCGTTGTACTTCTTGCTCTGCGAAGTAACTACGGCAAGGCGCAAATAACAGCTCGATTTGTTCATCAAACTGCACGCCTTGTTGCTTTTCTTCATCTGTATCTAAACGACCTAACTCATTCCAACGTTTACGTAGCGTTTTTACTTGCTCTGCGCGTTGTTGTGGGTCGGTGCATTCTTCGCTTACTAATGCACTTACTTCTTCTAATAAGGCTTCACGCTTTGGTGCTGCTGCGTATTTTTGCCAATCTTTAGCATCTGCAAGTTGCGCTTCAAGTTCCGCTTTTATGTTTACAAGCGGCTGTTGATATTGCTCAGTAAGTGTATTAAATAACTCTTCAAAGCCTTTAAACACACCAAAAGCAACATTAAAACGACCTTCTTCAATTAGGCGTTTAACATCACGCGCTTTGCGCTTTGCTTGGCTTTGGTTTTTTTCAAGTGGCTTAACTAGCTCATTCATTGGTGCTAAAAATTGCTTTTTATGCGCATTTAACTGTGTTTTAAAGGTACTTTGTAGTGCGCCATCTAAAATATTTAAATGATTACGCGCTGCTTTAAAGCCATTATTAAATTCAGTTAAAGTTGCATCGTATTGTGCTAAATCTTCTGCTGGCGTAATTTCGCATAGCGCTGCAAAAGCGAGTTTGTACTCTTTAATAGCCGTTGTTAACTCAGGTAACTTAGCAACTTGAGTAAATAATTTTTCTAACTTGCTTACAGCGAGTTTTGATTGTGCGTTATTAGCAAGTTCTGTTTCGCTAATAGCTTGCTTAGCTTGCGCTACTTTTGCATCAAGCCAATCTTGTTGAATTTGCTCTGGCGTTTCAAGACCAAGCTGTAGGGCATTTTCAATTTCTTCACCCAAAGCTTCAAGTGTTGCAAGTGCTAATAATTGACGCTGTTGTTGCGCTAATTGCTGCTGCTCTTTGTCATGTACCGCTTTTAGCTGTTCAATGTGTGCATCTAACTTAGTGGTGATAGAAGTATATTTTTCGTCAAGCAGCTTAACGCGCTCATCACTTAACCATTTAAGCTCAAGTGCTTGCCACTGAGCGATTAAATCGCTCGCTTGTGGATTAACAATACCAAAATCTGTTTTTTCACGTAAAGCATTTAACTTAGCTAAAATAACACGTGTTGCATTTTCAACTTCAAGTGGCATTTCAATTGCTAAACGTTCATTTTCAATATGCGTTTCAAGTGCTGCTTTTGCACCACCCTTTGCATGCTTTACTAATGATTTAATTAATTGATGAGTAATAACAAGTTCAACTAATTGAGTTTGTAGCTCTTCGCTACCTTCTTTAAATGCTTTTTCTACTAGTTTTGGATTTGCTAAACGTTTCAGTAATTTAACGCGTACTTGCAGCTCTTTTTCTGCAAACGCTAACTTTTCAAGTGTTTTAACGGGTGCAAAACGCTCTATGTATTCGTTTTTAATTTTTGCTGTTAGCGTACTTTCGCTATTTAAAACAGCATTAGATATTTGTAGCTCGGCTATATCTTTTAATGCTTGATCTTGTTTATACGCTTTCCACCAAAGTGGTAAGTCGTTCACTTTTTGGAGCGCTTTACGGCGTATTTCAGCGGAGCTATCTTCAAGTGCTAGCGTGTTTAATATGGTTGCATCACGTTCAATGTCTAATTTTTCGATAGCATCAAGACGTACTTGTTGCTTAGGGTGTTTCCATTTTGGTGTAAAAAGGTGCTTAAAGATCATGTTCACTAAACCTAGCTATTTCGTTGTCTGATTTAAATTCTTTTTGTAGTTGAGCTTTTGTCTTTTGGATCATCTCACCATTAGCACCAATCGTAAATTGCTCGTTTGATTGAGCCACTTTTGCTTGATACAACATAACCAACTGCACTGTTTGTTGCTTTTGCTCATCTGATAAAACGGTACCGTCTGGCCATTTACCAGTAGAGGCACCGTATTGTAAGCGTTCGAATAATTCGGGAGTAATATTTTGTACAAGATTGTCGATGTTCATGTCATTTTTTCTTTTTTAGAGTAACTAAAATAATACGATTTATAAGGTACCAGATACAGCCTATGCCTATTGCGGCAGTGTAAGCATACCACTGAAGTGTTTCTTCTTGCGGTTGTAAAAAGTACAAACAGAAAAAACCACCTAAAAATAAGATAAGCGCCAAAAAGGAGTGATTTATAAACATCTGCTTTTTTTTAATTCGCTGTTCGCGCTGAAGCTGTAAAACTTGCTCGTCGTTTAGCTCTGCAATGTTGCTTTCGCAATGAGGACATTGCTTATGTTTATCTGAAATTGATTTTGCACATTTTGGGCAACGAATAATCGCCATACTTCTCTCCATACTACGCATAAAAAAAGCGCCTTTCGGCGCCTTTATTGTACTTGTTTTATTTCTCGTTGTCTTTTTTGAATTCAAACCAACAACTGATTTAGGGGCTATAATTTTCCAAGTTGCCCACTAAGTTTAATTACTCTGCGTCTTTTGACTGCTTTTCTAAGCGTTTTTCCCAGAATGTGGCGTTTTTTATACCCAATTTAACTGGATCAAATATGACTTTTCCGCCTTTTTTCTTTTGTTCTTCATAATCGCTCAAACATAGCAAAGCAGGCTTAGCGACAAAGAAAATGGCTAAAATACCGAGTATGTTAATCCAAGCCATTAAGCCAACGCCAATATCACCAATAGTCCAAATATAACCTGAATTATTTACCATGCCGTATGCAACCATAAACATAATTACAAACTTCACAAGAACAAGCGGAATACTGCCCTTAAAATAACGATTTAAGTAAGCAATATTAGTCTCTGCAATAAAGTAATAAGCAAGTATTGTGGTAAAGGCAAAGAAGAATAATGCAATACCGACAAATGCTTGTCCAAAGCTACCAAATACACTAAATAGAGCCATTTGAGTAAAGGCTGCTGATCCCACTTCAGTGGCTGCATCAACATTTTGTACAATAAATTGCCCTGCTGGTAGCTCACCAACAATGTTGTATTGCTGCGTTATTAAAATCATTAATGCAGTTGCAGTACACACAAAGAGGGTATCAACATAAACAGAAAAAGCTTGTACTAAGCCCTGTTGAGCAGGGTGATCAACTTCTGCTGCAGCTGCTGCATGAGGCCCAGTACCTTGGCCAGCTTCATTAGAATATATACCACGTTTAACGCCCCAACCAATAGCAGCACCAAAACCTGCCTGCGCAGTAAATGCATCACTAATAATTAAATAAAATATATCGCCCACTTTATCTAAATTTAAAAATACCACGATTAGTGCCAGTACTATGTAACCAAGCGCCATAAATGGCACTACAATTTGCGTAAAGTTCGCAATACGTTTTATACCGCCGAAAATAATAAATGCCAAAACAATAAGGATAATTGCTAAAGCGACTAATTTAAAGCTGCCTACATCACCAAAGCTAGTAGAAACCATGTTGCCATTGCCAAACACTTGGGTAAACGCATTACCTACCGCATTTGCTTGTACGCCAGGCAGAAAGACACCACATGCTATAATTGCCGAAACAGCGAATAAAATAGCCAACCATTTTTGTCCTAAACAACGGTCAAAATAATACGCTGGGCCACCACGGTATTGCCCGTCTTCTTCTGTTTTATAAATTTGACCTAAAGTAGATTCTGCATATGCGGTACTTGCGCCTAGAAAAGCAACAACCCACATCCAGAAAATAGCGCCTGGTCCGCCAAAACCAATAGCCGCTGCAACGCCAGCGATATTACCGACGCCTACTCGTCCAGACAACGAGACTGCAAGGGCTTGAAAAGATGAGATACCTTTATCTGACGTGTTAGGACTAAATAATAACTTACACATTTCTTTAAAATGTCTAACTTGAGCAAATCGAGTTAATACTGAATAAAACAAGCCTGCGCCTAGGCATAAATAAATGAGTGCATTACTCCAAACAACATCATTAACAGCGCTTACAATAGCTTCCATGGATATCCTCTATAGTTATATTTATTATTTTTAGTTACGAGACTCTGCTTTAGCTACTACGCAACATAAGCTTTACGAAATAAGGTTTTGCCTCTCCCGTCCCGACTCATGATTTAATTAATCTTAACTTAAGTAACCTAACTTTGTTAACACTTAATTTTCAAAATATCTAATTACGTAGCTATTGCAAGGCACTTCATCAGCAGTATTTAAAGGAAAGTAGATTGATTTGTACCGATACGGTGATGATACGCAGCGAAGAAACGTTAAAAACGTTTTGGAATGAAGTTGCTATATGATTATTATTTTTTGTAAAAGGGGTTTTACTAAAAACAAAAA
Organism: Pseudoalteromonas sp. 20-92; assembly: GCF_030847595.1. Classification (NCBI taxonomy): domain Bacteria; kingdom Pseudomonadati; phylum Pseudomonadota; class Gammaproteobacteria; order Alteromonadales; family Pseudoalteromonadaceae; genus Pseudoalteromonas; species Pseudoalteromonas sp. 20-92. Next base: position 10,184 of record NZ_JANJGQ010000005.1, on the reverse strand, counting down.
GGGCATCAAAACTATTGATACCCTTCAAATAAATGTTTTATCTTAAATTATCAACAACATTAACAATTGCCGCTAACGTATCTTGACCAAATTGATACGAACGACGGTCTGACCAGCCATAGTCTGGATCAGGTAAATCGTTATTATCTTTAAATGGCATTTCAATTGTGTACGTTAATGCTTTAAATTCTTCAGCGGTTGCTGCTGAACCTACCGTTAGGTTAGCTTGGCCTGGCTCATCTTTTGGATAGCCATGCTCATCTTGAAACTCTGGAGTAATCGTTAAAAGCGCGGCTTTAAAGCTATCTTCAAGGCCTTTTAGGCGTGCATCGTAACTTGGAATACCTTCACTGCCTGCCACAAAGTTATACGGAATCGCTTCATCGCCGTGTATGTCTAGGTGCATATCTAAGCCAGCTTCGCGCATTTTATTTAGCACTAGGTAAACCTCAGGGCTATTTTCCATGCTTGGTGTTTGCCATTCACGGTTTAAGTTAACGCCTTTAGCATTAGTACGAAGATGTCCGCGTGCGCTACCGTCTGGATTCATATTTGGCACAACGTAAAATACTGCTTTTGATAGAAGCGCAGCTGCATGTGGGTCTTCGTCATCAAGAAGTTTGTGCAATAGACCTTCTACATACCACTGCGCCATTGTTTCACCTGGATGTTGGCGTGCTGTGATCCAGATGTTTTTCTTGTCTTCACTTGGTTCACCAATTTTAAGCACACTCATATCACGGCCATCGAGTGTTTCACCAAGCGTTATTAATTGGCAAGCGCCTTGGCTTTGTGCCCAAGATAATAAATCTAAATGGCGGTCGTAACTATATGGTGCAAAGTAAGCAAAATACACACTGCCGCACTCTGGTTCAATTTCAAAGCTTAAAGTGCCATTTTCATAGCTTGATGGTACACGAAACCATGTTTGGCGGTCATATGATGCAACGGCTTGATACCCTTCCCAACCATCGGGGTAAGCTGATTTATCAAGCTCATTAATATTTAACTTATGCAATTGGTAAGGTGTTGTTTCAAGACGAAAGTGAAACCACTGATAAAATTCAGACTGATGATCTTTATTAATTTCTAATTGAATATTTAAAGGATCGGTGGCTTCAATAACTTTAATATTACCACTGTCGAAATTGCTGCTGATTTTCATGGAAAAACCTTTAGGTTGAATAAGTTTATCTGCTTTTTACTCTGCAGAACTAACACTACTGGTATTAAATACACGTAGTAAAATATTGCAATACTAATAAAAACTGAGCATTGCTAACATTTGAATAATTAAAGCCTATCACAAGGCATACGCTTTAAAAATAATACACGACCAAAAAAGCCAGCAACATGCTGGCTTTTACGTCACTGCAAACAAATTAACGAGGTAAGCTTGGGAATGACACTTCGGCCATATCGCGCATACAACGTACTACTTGGCAGCTGTAACCAAACTCATTGTCGTACCATACATATAAAACAATACGGTTATCTTCAACAATTGTTGCTTGTGAATCAACAACACCTGCGTAACGGCTACCGACTAAATCGGTAGATACAATTTCCGTTGATGCAGTGTAATCAATTTGATCACGTAAGTCTGAATGAAGTGCTGTATCGCGTAAAAATGCGTTTAGCTCTTCAACAGAAGTACTTGTTGCTAAATTAAGGTTTAAAATAGCTAACGATACGTTAGGCGTAGGTACGCGGATAGCATTACCTGTTAACTTACCTTCAAGCTCTGGTAATGCTTTTGAAACCGCTTTTGCAGCTCCCGTTTCAGTAATTACCATGTTAAGTGCTGCGGCGCGGCCTCGGCGCTCTGCTTTGTGGTAGTTATCAATAAGGTTTTGATCGTTCGTGTACGAGTGTACAGTTTCAACATGGCCATTATTAATACCAAACTTATCGTTTAATGCTTTAAGCGTTGGTGTAATTGCATTGGTTGTACAGCTTGCTGCACAAACAATTTTATCTTCAGGTAAAATATCTTTGTTATTCACACCATATACGATGTTTTTGATATTACCTTTTGCTGGTGCTGTTAATAATACTTTTGCAGCGCCCTGACACTCTAGGTGTTGGCCAAGGCCCGCTTCGTCTTTCCAAATACCAGTGTTATCAACGATTAATGCATTGTCGATACCGTATTGGGTGTAATCAATTTCGCTAGGAGAGTTAGCGTAAATAACTTGAATGTAGCTACCGTTAGCTTTAATTGCATTACGTTCCTTATCAATCGTGATTGAGCCATTGAATGGACCGTGAATTGAATCGCGACGCAATAAGCTTGCACGTTTTTCGAGATCACCATCTTTACCACCACGCACAACAATAGCGCGCAAACGTAAATCTGAATATGGACCTGATTTTTCAATTAATAAACGCGCGAGTAAACGACCAATACGACCAAAACCATACAACACAACATCGCGCGGTTCTTTCGCTGGTAAATCAGCTATTTCTGCAAGTTCGTCTTTAACAAACTCTTCGACTGAACGACCATTTGCGGCTTCAGTGAATAAATAACTATATGCAAGCTTACCAATATCAATACGTGCAGAGTTTAATTCCATTTTGCTGATAGCTTCTAAAAATGGGAAGCTTTCGCGCAAACGTAATTTAGTGCCTTCAAACTGAGCAACGGTTTTATGAGATTTGATAATATCGATAGTACTGGCATTTACGAGAGGACGGCCATATACAGCAATTTCAATACCACGATTACGATAAAGCTTACCAATGATTGGTTGCATACTTTCTGCGTAATCTTGGCGCTCTTGCCAACTATTTGTGTATTCTAACTCGTGAGATGAGGTCATTTTATTTACCTAAGTTAAACATTTTGAACGGATAGCCCAAATGGGCACTGCCATTCTAATTTAATCTGACGTTATTCTCTACTGTTAGGAGTTAAATGATTGAGCTAGAATAGGAGGGTATATATTCATTTGGGGTTAAGGGATGTTTCTAAAAGCAAGTGTTTTACTAGGGTTGGTAGCCCTAACTGGGTGTGGAGATCAGTTGACACTCTCAAAGGTATGCAAAGAAACACCAGGGTTTTGTGCCGATCTAAATAAAGATAGCCACTGTAAGGAGCCTCGCGCAGAGGTTATTATAAAACGCTACACAGAATATAAAGACCCGACAGATGAAAATAAATACCAATTACTTAAAGGATTTGAAGACTACAATCAATGCATAACATTGGCTGCAAAAATCGAGCACGTAAAACTCAAAGAAAAAACAACCTCTCGTATTGATGGGCAACTAACTAGTATTAAAGAAATAACACGCTTATATCAAGATACTAAAAATACTAACCACCCAGGTTTACTTTATTACCATTGGTCGCGCAATAATAATCAAAGTGCACTAACTAAACTTCTTTCGCTAGAAAACGAAACGAGTGTGACACAAAGTGCTGAAATGCAATTTTTCTTAGCGTCGTATTACATTAAATTCGATGATGAAAAAACCATTGATTTACTCTACAAAACATTAGAGTTAAATAAAAAAGACACCGTACCTAACCCCGAAGTCCTTACCTCATTAATTAGCCTGTTTTATAAACATGATAAATTTAAGCATGCATATATATTTTCTAAAGTGGGCCAAATGTTCGGTATTGAAAATATTGAACTGCTGCCAATAGAACATCAACTAATTAGTAGCGGTAAGAGCTTAGACAGCTTAGATATACTTGCAGAGCAAACATATTTGCAAATACAAAACGGTGAGTTTGTATCACCTAGAGAGTTTTAATTTATTAGTATAAAAATAAGCTAACTTTTTAGTTAGCTTATTCATGTAAAATAAAAAGGCAGCTTACGCTGCCTTTTTTTATTTTGCTTTACTTGTGCCCACTTCTACGCGGGTTTTAAGCTTTTGACCTGGTCGAAAGGTCACCACACGACGCGCCGAAATAGGAATATCTTCGCCTGTTTTCGGGTTGCGGCCTGGTCTTTCTTTTTTGTCTCGAAGATCAAAGTTACCAAATCCAGAGAGCTTAACCTGCTCGCCTTTTTCTAGCGCTGAGCGGATTTCTTCAAAAAACGCTTCAACTAAATCTTTGGCATCTTTTTTATTGATCCCGAGCTTTTCAAATAGGTGTTCAGCTATGTCGGCTTTAGTAAGCGCCATATCTAGTCCCTCAACGATGCATTAAACTGTTCGGCCAATTCGGCCACCACGTTATCAACTACTAGATTGATATCTTTCTCTTCGAGTGTTCTATCAACCGCTTGCAGTGTTAGAGCAATCGCCAAACTCTTATAATTTGGCTCAATACCTTTGCCCTTATACACATCGAATAAGTTTAGGTCAACCAATTGATTTCCGCCAACTTTTTCGATCACGCTTAAAATGTCACCCGATTTAACGCTGTCTGCCACTAAAATCGCGATGTCGCGGCGATTTGAAGGGAATTTAGACACCCCTTCTGCTTGCGGTAAATTTCTTTTTTCTATTGCTGACATTTCAATTTCAAAAACAAAAGTTGCGTTGTTGATATCTAACAACTTTTGAGCTTGTGGATGTAAAGCACCAAAAAAACCAACCTTTTTACCATCAACATATATTACTGCTGATTGACCAGGGTGAAGTCCATCTGACTGCTCTGCTTTAATTTCAAAACGAGTAACGTCATTGGTAATTGCAAGTAAGGCTTCAACATCACCTTTTAGGTCATAAAAATCAACATTACGTTTCTCTTCAACCCAATGTTCACCATTTACAAGACCAGTAATAACACCACCAATAACCGGTACTTGGTAAACACCGTTTTCTGCACTTTCGTCGCTTATAAATTTAAGACCATGTTCGAATAAACGAATACGAGGTTGTTGGCGATTTTGGTTATACGCTACAGACGCTAATAAACCCGGCATTAAACTTACGCGCATTGCCGACATTTCAATTGAAATAGGATGTGGCAATACCATTGCTTTACACTCTGGGTGTAAAATAGCTTGTGCTTTAGGGTCAACAAAGCTGTATGTAATTGCTTCTTGGTAACCACGAGTAACTAACGTATTGCGGAACTTGCTAAGCGCAATAGTTGCTTCGTTATGTGTCGTCATTTTAAGTTTTGCAGTTGGTGCAACATTTGGAATGCTGTTGTAACCGTAAACACGTGCTACTTCTTCTATTAAATCTTCTTCGATGCGAATATCAAAACGGTAGCTTGGTACGTCCGCACTCCAACTTTCATTTTCTACTTTAACATCAAGACCTAAACGCGTAAGAATATCTGTTACTTTAGCATCTTCAATATGATGCCCAATAACACGGTCTAAACGTGCACGACGAAGACGTACTTCTGTCACTTTTGGTAGTTTATCAGCCGCAACAGCTTCAACTACAGGGCCTGCTTGACCACCTACAATTTCAAGAAGTAGCGCTGTTGCACGTTCCATTGCATCGTGTTGTAGAGCAAAATCAACACCGCGTTCATAACGGTGTGAAGCATCAGTGTGTAAACCGTAGCTACGTGCTTGCCCTGCAATTGCTACAGGATTAAAAAATGCACTTTCGAGTAAAATGTCAGATGTTTTATCTGTAACACCTGATTGCTCACCACCAAAAACACCCGCAATTGCAAGTGCTTTATTATGATCGGCTATCACAAGTGTTGTGTCGTTTAATTTAGCGGTATTACCGTCTAATAAAACAAGTTCTTCGCCTGCGTTTGCACTACGAACTTTAATACCACCTTCAATCGCATTTAAATCAAACGCGTGCATTGGGTGACCAAGTTCAAGTAATACATAGTTAGTAACATCAACTACTGGGTCGATTGAACGTACGCCACTACGACGTAACTTTTCAACCATCCAAAGTGGTGTTTCAGCATCAAGGTTAATGCCTTTTATCACACGGCCAAGGTAACGAGGACATGCATCTTCGTTAACTAGCTCAATTGATACTTTGGCATCAATTGTTGGCGTAACCGCAGGGATATCTAATACGTTTACGTCAATGCTATTTAAAACACCTACTTCACGAGCAAGGCCTTTAATGCCTAAACAATCACCACGATTTGGTGTTAAGTCAACATCAATAATATTATCATCAAGACCTAGGTAGTCACGTAAATCAGTGCCTACTGGTGCATCGCTTGGCAATTCCATAATGCCGTCGCCTTCTTCGCTAATACCTAGCTCAACAAAAGCACATAGCATTCCGTTTGAAGGTTGGCCGCGTAGTTTGGCTTTTTTAATTTTAAAGTCACCAGGCAGTACAGCGCCCACAGTTGCAACAGCAACTTTAATACCTAAACGACAATTTGCTGCACCACACACGATATCAAGTAGCTCATCGCCACCTACGTTAATTTTGGTAACACGCAGTTTATCTGCATCTGGGTGTTGTCCACATTCAACAACTTCACCTACAACTACGCCATTAAATTTGGCTGCAGCAGGCTCAACGCCATCAACTTCTAGACCAGCCATTGAAAGCTGTTCCGAAAGAGCTTGCGTATCAATAGCAGGATTAACCCACTCTCTTAACCACTTTTCACTAAATTTCATTTTATTGTTTCACTCTTAACGGAACTGGTTCAGGAATTTTAAGTCATTTTCGAAAAATGCACGTAAATCGTTTACGCCATAGCGCAACATAGTTAAACGCTCTACACCCATACCAAAAGCAAAGCCGGTGTATTTTTCTGGGTCAATGCCCACAGACTTAAGTACATTTGGATGTACCATGCCGCAGCCTAGTACTTCTAACCACTTACCGTCTTTACCCATAACATCTACTTCAGCTGAAGGTTCTGTAAATGGGAAGAATGAAGGACGGAAACGAATTTCCATATCTTCTTCAAAAAAGTTACGTAAAAAATCATGCAAAATACCTTTTAGCTCAGTAAAGCTAACATCGGTATCAACCATTAAACCTTCAACCTGATGAAACATAGGTGTATGTGTTTGATCGTAATCGTTACGGTATACACGTCCAGGTGAAATGATGCGCAGTGGTGGCTGCTCAGTTTCCATAGTACGAATTTGCACGCCACTTGTCTGTGTACGTAGTACTAATTTAGGATTGAAATAAAAGGTATCATGATCAGCACGTGCTGGATGGTGCTCTGGAATATTTAGCGCATCAAAGTTATGAAAATCGTCTTCGATTTCTGGACCAGATTTAACTTCAAAACCTAACTCACCGAAAAAGCTTTCTATGCGCTCAATAGTGCGCGTAACTGGGTGTAAACCGCCAGTAGGCATAGCACGCCCAGGTAGAGTTACATCTATAGTTTCAGCAGCTAGCTTTTCTTCAAGTGCTTTACTTGCTAGCAATTCACGCTTTTCGTTGATAGCAGCTTGTACATCTTGTTTAGCTTGGTTTATAACTTGGCCTGCTTCTTTACGTTCTTCAGGTGCTATTTTGCCTAGCGTTTTAAGCAAGCTTGTGATTTCGCCTTTTTTGCCAAGGTAATTAACCCTGATTTCTTCTAACTGCGCGATTTCACTGGCACTGGCTACCGCCTCAAGTGCTTGCGCTAATATGTTTTCTAAGTTCATTCGATACCTGATCTTTCACAGAAGGTGATTGCTGTTAAGTAATAGCTTATGATAACTGAAAGCAGGGTCTAGATTCTAGACCTACTACAGCTTTAACGTTGATTTTATAAAAGGAATTGTTAATTTTCTCTGTGCAGCCATTGACGCATGATCTAATTTGTCGAGTACATCGAGCAAAGCACGCATATCACGGCTTAAACGCGTTAATAAAAAACGTGCACATTCATCACTTAATTCAAGGCCGCGCATATGGGCGCGCTTAACAAGTGCTTGTGCTTTATCGTCATCACTCATAGAGCGAATTTGAAAGGTTGTTCCCCACGTTAAGCGAGACTCTAAATCTGGCAACGTAATATTAAGCATGCTAGGAAGTAAATCGGCAGTTACTACTAACATCTTACCGGGTTCGTTAAACCGGTTAAAAAAGTTAAATAGTGCTTTTTCCCATGCATCATTCCCTGCGACTAAATGCACGTCATCAATACATAAAACATCAAGCGCTTCTAAACCGTCTAGTACCATAGGTCCAAAATCAATCACTTCGCGCATAGACAGTAGCATATTAGACAGGCCACGCTCTTGAGCTTTAATGCATGTCGCATACAAAAGGTGAGACTTACCCGAGTCACCTAATCCACATAAATAGGTATACTGAAACGTTTTTGCTAACTTCGAAAAACTATCTTTCAAATGGTTAACTTCTAACGAATCTTCTCCACCAAAGTACGATGCAAATGTTTCGTCATCCGGTAAAGTAACCGGTAATGCCATTTGCATCGGCTCAGAAGTTAGCATTATGGCGTTATCCATTGATACTCTAAGCTATTTTTATCAACAACATGATAAAAAGCGCGTGGATCCTCATAATCTTTAAATGAGGAGTCTAACCCTAATCCTTTTTTAAGATCGCTTAGGTTGCCAGTATGGTTTAGCTTAAACTCTACAAACTCCGGTGTTTTGCGCACAATTTTAACTTGAGTAACAACGCTTAAACTCAATAACCTTCGTTTTGCTAATTCAACATCAATAAAACTTTGCGTGCCCTTTAGCGTAAGCATAGCAGTAGCTTGTTCATAATAAGCATTTGGATCAATAGCGTACTCGCTTGCAAGACCTCGTGCTAAGGTATCGATCATTTGGCTTACTATTTGCTGCTTATCACCCGTTAATCTATTTGAATCAAATAAATCATCATTTGTAAAACGCCAATCTAAAATCCAATTTTCGCTATCCGCTTCTTTATACATTCTTGCCGTAATACTTCGCTCAGCACTGTAGCGTTTAGAAGCCTCTTCTACTGGTTCTGAAAAGTTACCCCATACTTCAGGGATACCTACTAAACGTCTATCTTGTAAATCTAGTAATGGCACTACAACGGGTAGCCCCCGGCGTCCTGCCTTGTCATAAATTAACTGCTCTAGCTGCGGGTAACTTTCTTGTGTTACTAATTCTCTGCGCCAGTTGTCTTCAATACCTAACCATATTGCAACTAATGGGCGCTGCACTCCCCATAAAGGTAAGTTTAATTCTTTGATTAGCGCGTTGATCTTTCGAGCTTCAAATTTAACAACGAGTTTCAATTGTCCATTTGCTCTCTCGTCATATTCAAACTTAAGCATATAATCAGAAATATCTTTAGTGCGTTGCTGTGCTAATTTATTTTGATCCGCAGTTTCATCACCGCTTACTTTCACTAAGACATTGAGCAAAGCTTTACGACTCGCCGCTAATCGAGTGTCTCGTGTTTTGTCATCCACTTTTAAAATATCTTGATATAGATCAGTTACTTCAACTGCCGTTACAGAAAAACAAAATAAAATGGATATGGCACTAATTAATAATCTATACACAGGCTATTAGTTCTTGGTTTTAAACTGATTTGATCCTAAATCAAAGACAGTAACAAAGCAAAATTAAATTTGTTATCTAAGGAAATGAAAGTAATTGGCTTTTGTAGAAAGTAAAAAGATTAAATATAAATAAGTACGTAGTACGCTATTCACCTACCCTTAACTTTATTGCAGACGTAAAAAAGCCCGAATCGTTAGATTCGGGCTTTCTACAATTTGAGGTCGGTGCGCTACGCAGTAGGATGTCGTAGTGCCCACAGCGGTGGAGAGCCACATAGCAAATGCTACACTATCTTTGCGTCGAGAGTCGCTGCGCTCACCCGACCTACCGTGATAGGTGTTGAATAAGTGCGCATTAATTATCCGCATTTCACTTTTCTGCAGACGTAAAAAAGCCCGAATCGTTAGTTTCAGACGATCTACAATATGAAGTCGGTACGCTACGCAATAGAATATCAGATTTTTTCGTCTGGAGTCGCTGCACCTGCCCTAGGTGATGGGTGTTGAATAAGTGCGCATTAATCATCCGCATTTCACTTTTCTGCAGACGTAAAAAAGCCCGACTATTTCTAGTCGGGCTCTCTACAATTTGAAGCCTGGTAATGTCTTAGTGCCCACAGCGGTAGAAAGTCACATAACAAATGCTACACTATCATCGGTCGAAGCTTTGACTTCACTACGGAGTTCGGCATGGACTCTTGGCTATTCACTAAATCCCAGATAGCAAAAAACCCGTCACATTGCTGCAACGGGTTTCTTTAATTTGAAGCCTGGTAATGTCCTACTTTCACATAGCAAATGC